>CAZYHJ010000080.1:0-9362 GCA_964646645.1 uncultured Saprospiraceae bacterium
GATCCACATTAAAATCCTCCATCCGATAAACGTGACGGCCAAACTTATAGCGATCATTCGTCTTCTCCATTTGCATAAAGGATTGCCTCAATGTATCTGCGATAGGATGATGGCTATAAATCTCCTGCAAGACCTCCATGGGTGCGCTTACCAATTGTTCGAACGAAATATCTGTTATATGGGCTCCCGGATATTGCGCACGAAATTGTTCACCCTTTGACAACATATAGCTTGTCTTCCTGACCCAATGCGCAGCGATGCGTTCCAGATCCACCGAATCACTAAAGATCGTCTGACCGTGGGCAAGCATACTTAAAAAAGAAGGCAGACTTTGCTGGATATCCCGATGTGTCCAAAGGTATTGCACGTCTCCAAAATGCTTATGCGCCAGGTCAAGAAACTCCATGTGATGCGGCGTCTTAAGCACCCAACGCTTTGCAGGTCGCTGAAGCTGCAGATACTTGAGCAACTTGACGGCATACGCATAGGCAGGAGATTGATCCGTTTGTTCGAGCCATGCGGCATAGGATGGCACATGCATCGTAGCCTCAGGCGTTGTGCTCATAAAGGTGGTATCCAATAAGAGAATATCCTCTTCAGGTTTCTCAAACTCCACCGGATGGATCGTAAAAAAACCAGGGGCCATCAACTTAAGTGCCTTCTCCCCAAGACGGGCGGCTTTCTTCCTTAGCTTAATATCTTCCGGTCCCTCTGACAAGGGCACAGGATTCAAGGCCTCCCAACTATACAAAACCCTATTGTCCGGATCAGCCGCAAGCAATCGTTGCAATTTTGTGGTACCTGTTCGCTGCAGTCCGCAGATAAGCATCACAGGATACAATTCCTGCTCAAGTATGTGCGGATTTTTTCTAAATGCATCTTCTGCCCGCAACCGGACCGACAACAAATTGATCATGCGTTGCTGTGTAATGAATCTACCGACAGGGTGCAGGTTCGCTTCGTGATCGATCGCATAGAGCAAGCGATCCAACGGTTCTTCCCAAAAATCACTTCCAAAAGACTGCAAACCGGTTTGCTTCCTTGCTTTTCGAATCAATACATCCTTATCCAGATTGATCTTTGTGGACAATGGATAGGTGCTTTTCCAGATTTGATTGGTGGTACGAAACCACCAGGGTTTATCCTTAAAAGCAGCGGATGTTACAATGCGTTGATGGCTCATCAGACCTGGATGTCTTTGATCATGACCACATTACATTCAGGCACGACCGGTTGAGCGCCATTTCGAAGACGATACCAGCGCAGACACATTGTACCTTCGGTATGACTACACGTATCCAACCAGTTGGGCACGCCAGGATTCACTGCAGATACTACAATCCTCACATGACCATCATCGCTTAGCTGCGCGGAGTGCTTATTGACGGAGATGGGAAAGTATCTGTAGTCAAGGGACTCCATCCAATAATTATTGAGTTGAAAATTCCAGGTATCACAATCAGGCGGTTTAAATGCGATCACCAGTGCTTCTTCCTGAGCGAGTTTCCAATAACTGTGATGATAAATGATACTCGCGTCTCCGCCGGCGGCATTTGATACTGCGGGATCAAAAATGGGAAGCTGATTGACATGCTTTTGAAATCCATTGGCCCATTTGGCGAAGAGCACCGGTGCGCCGGCAATAAACATCGCTGCCGTTGATAATCCCTTATCCACTTTTTCAGGTGTCAATGGTGCAGGCGCTTTACGACCATTTAGATTTTCGATCCGAAGGTCAGCAGCCTGCTCATGCCGGCGATCAAGGTATGTTTGACGCACCATCAATAAACTCGAAGTGTCTTCTATTCGAAGCCAGTTCTTTCCCTTTCGTTCTTTACTCATGATCACTTCAAAGCTGCCATCCGGTTCAATCACCAGATCTTTATCCTCCAGCACACCGCAAGGTGCCATGCCTCCCGGCTGACCATAGGTGCCATTTTGCGTAAAGAAACCAAGATAATTGATGGTATTCCTTTTTCCGACAATTCTATATTCATACTGACCGCTGATCTGCGCATTGAGGTAATGATTGTCGGGATTATCTGCTCCGAGCTTGACGGTCTCATGCACCATGCGGCGCAGTTCGGGAATCTCCATATCGCCATATTCGACATAAGCCTCGAGCGCCGCTCTGGTCAATCGGGTGAGATATCGAACGCCTTCAGCCTGTTGGAAGGCATCTCTTGGAGTGCCTGGAAAAACCAAGGCCGCTCCGGCAGTTTTAAGATGGTCGCAGAATTCATTCCATGCGTGACCAGATACGATCCTTTGCGCGTGGATATCGGCTTCCGTCTTTCCGGTCAAACGCAACCAGGTCCTTCGCAAACCACTAAAAATCCCTAAGACCCAAAACAACAATTTCCCCATGGCTTTTGCTTTTCCACCCCTGAAGTCCGGGGTATAGCACCATAAACATAATTTTTTCAATGCACTCAGGCACGGGTAAATTTCTATTTTCACCTCCCGGACCTGTTCCCATTTATCAATATGCAGACGCATTATACTTTTTGCCGTATTTGCGAGTCCCTCTGTGGGCTCAAAGTCACTACTGAAAATGACAAAGTCACCCGTATCGAACCTGATGACCAACATGTGGCCACCGGTGGTTTCAGTTGTGTGAAAGGTTTACGGCAACATGAGATTTATAGTTCTCCCGACCGGCTTACCCATCCGCTCAAACGAATGGAGGACGGTTCATATAGCCGGATCTCCTGGGAACAGGCCATCAGGGAAATAGGCGCAAAAGTAAAACAGATAAGAGCGGATGATGGTCCTGACTCGATTGCGATGTATGTCGGGACGGCGGCTGGATTTGGCGTTTTGCATCCTGTCTTCGCCCAGGGCTTTATGACCGGTGTTGGTTCGAAGAGCATGTATGCTTCTGCCACTCAGGATTGTTCCAATAAGTTTGCCGTATCGCGCCACATGTATGGTTTTCCTTTTACCCTGCCCTTTCCTGATCTTGAAAAAACAAATTGCCTGATCATTGTTGGGGCGAATCCGGTGATTTCAAAATGGTCCTTTCTGCAAGTACCCAATCCTTCGGAAAAACTAAAGGCATTGGAAGCCCGTGGCGCAAAATTGTATTTCGTTGATCCGCGCAAAACAGAATCAGCCATTGTTGCTGGAAAACATTTGTTTATCAGACCCGGTACCGATGTTTTCTTTTATCTCTCTTTTCTAAATGAACTGATACGGCAAAATGGAGTCAATGCTGACATCATTGACCATCATACTGCCGGCTTTGAAACGATCAAGATACTCGCCGCCGAATGGCCAGCGCACCGCACAGCCGAAGTAACGGGTATTGCTGCCAGCGACCTTGAAGAAATGGTGGCGCATTATACCGCTGCCGATGGTGCTGCATTGTATTGTTCGACCGGCGTCAACATGGGCGGAAATGGTACGCTCGCGTATTGGATACAAGAAGTCATCAATACGATCTCCGGAAATCTCGATCGACCGGGTGGTTTGCTGGTAGGTAAAGGCATCATGGATTTCATCAAGTTTGGGGTCAAGAATGGTGTGCTGATGCGTGATGATGTTTCACGTGTTGGCAACTTTTCCTCCGTCAATGATGCATTTCCGGGAGGCATCCTCGCAGATGAAATCCTCACTCCCGGACCTAAACAAGTGAAGTCCCTGTTTGTCACCGGCGGCAATCCCTTGATCACTATGGCCAATTCAGGCAGATTAAGGGAAGCATTTCGAAAACTTGAACTTCTTGTTTGCCTCGATATTTTTCAAAACGAGACGTGTTCCGAAGCGCATTATGTATTACCCTGCACGGATCCGCTACAGCGTCCTGACCTGCCTTTTATCTTTCCTTTGATGCTGGGCCTGCAGCACAAACCTTATTTACAAGCTACCCGCGCGGTGTATCCCCCAATGGGTGAGCAACGCGACGAAGCGACGATCTATCTCGACCTTGCACGTGCATCCGGCATACATATTTTTGGTTCAGCCGTAGCACAGCGCTTTTTTGAAACCACAAAAAAATATCACTACTGGCGCAACCGCAAATCCTATGCAGGCATTCCGCAGGAAGCCTATCTGAATGGGTTGCTCCGTCTCACCCGCCAACGATCGTTCAAGAAACTCCTTCAGTTTCCTCATGGCACACTGCGCAAGCAACATGAAGCAGGTTCATTTCTTGGGCATCGCGTGTTGACCCCTTCAAAAAAAGTGGAACTGGCACCGCAGACCATGATGGATTACGCCAAAAAACTGGAAGTAGATTTTAAAAAGGAAATCACCCTCAAGGATAAATACAAACTCATCACGCGCCGTGCCGTTACGACCCACAATTCGTGGACACACAACAACGAACGCATGCTCTCGCATGGAAGGGATACCAACTACGCTTACCTTCATCCGGAAGATATGGCAGAACTTGGAGTCACAGAAAATGATCTTGTGGACATTGCATCCGATACCGGCACGATCCGCATCCAGGTGAAACCATTGGACACACTGATACGTAAAAGCATCGCCGTACCACATGGCTGGGGCCACCAACATGCCAAGGGCCTCTCCCTGTCCAGCAAAACACAAGGCGTCAATGTCAATATTCTAGCCGCGGACGGGCCCGACCGCATCGACAAGGTGTCAGGCATGGCCCACCTCACGGGGTTTGTGGTGGACGTCACGAAAGCTGTCGGGACCCTTCAACCAACGTGGAATGGCATGTGAGAAGGTAAGACTGGGAGAATGTAGACAGTAAGACAGTAAGAGGTGTGGGCATGCGAGTAGGGGTGTTGAAAAATTTCGTGACTTCACACTCCTTCACCCACAATTCTTCTTACTTTCTTACTGTCTTACCTTCTTACCTTCTTACTTTCTTACCCTCTTACCTTCTCATCTCCTAAGCGCCTAAGCTTCTAATCTCCTAAGCTACTAACCTTACTGGTACTTTCTTACCTTCGTACCAACTACATATGAACGATCAACTCATACATCAAAACCGGGTAAGGCAGATGTTCTTCCTTGCCGTGGTAGTCATGCTGGGCGGTTTACTGGCCTGGCAGTTTGCCGCATTTCTTCCCGCCTTTCTTGGTGCACTCACCATGTATATTGTGTTTCGCGCACCGATGCGCAACATGGTTAAAAAACGGAAGTGGTCCAAATCCTGGTCGGCCGCACTGATCATGGTGATTTCGTTCCTGGTGATCCTGGTGCCGATTGGCGGATTGATTGCCATGATGTCGTCCAAGGTATCCTTTGCGATTGAACATAGCAATGATCTTGTCAAATCCCTGGAAAGAGCTATCCTCGAAATCGAAAACAGAACCGGTATCCACCTGATGAGTGCGGACATGATGAACAAAGTCGCTGGTTTTGTCACCGAAAGTATACCTCAGTTGATTTCAGGTACAATGGACACGCTCGGGACATTATTCTTTATGTACTTCATTCTCTACTTTATGTTGGTGAGCGGTGAGGAAATGGAACGATCACTCTATGAGTATGTGCCCCTGCATGATGATAATGTGGATCGAATTGGAAAAGAAATTGAATTGATGGTCTTCAGCAATGCCGTAGGTATACCTGTGATCGGCTTGCTTCAGGGAATCGTGGCGGTGATTGGTTACCTTATCATTGGTGTCAAGGAACCATGGTTTTGGTTTGTGATCACAAGCATTACGGCGATGCTTCCGGTGGTCGGCGCGGCATTGGCCTATGTTCCTTTGTCCATTATCTTTTTCGCCAATGACCAGACCTGGCAGGGTGTGGTGATGCTGATTTATGGTTTCGGAGTGATCGGAACGGTAGACAATGTATTTCGTTTCACCCTGGCTAAAAAATTTGCCAACGTGCATCCCTTGATCACGGTCTTTGGCGTGATCATCGGGTTGAAACTGTTTGGATTCCTGGGACTGATCTTCGGACCGCTGATGATTTCTCTTTTTATCCTGATGGTCAAGATCTATTCATCGGAGTTTTTTGTCAAACAGCGTAATGCGCCACCGCCGGCGCATCCATAGCGGCAAAAGACACAGCAATTGGTTCCCTTTTATGGTTGAATGATCATCATGCAGGGCAACTGATCAAAATTTCCGGTGAACTACTCAGCTGGTCCTTTTTCATGCGCAAAGGTTTGAATGTTTGCAGCGATAAAGATCCTGCACATGAAAACATTCTTCTGCTTCCTGTTAGTGCTGACCGCCATTACCCTCTGTGGTCAATCCAATGTTGGCATCGGGACAACTGCTCCTCTCTCCAGCGCCATATTAGATGTCACCTCTACTAATAGTGGCCTGCTGGTGCCTCGGATGGATTCAGCACAGCGTATGGCCATCGCTACACCGGCAACAGGACTCCTGGTGTACCAGACCAATGGGCTACAACCCGGGTTCTATTTTTATAACGGCAGTAACTGGCTAAACCTTAGCACACAGTCTACCGGATGGAGCACCACCGGCAATGCAGGCACCAATCCTGCAACAAACTTCATCGCAACGGTAAAGCAGAACGCCATACCGGACTGGGGGCCTATAGTGGGTGTTACACCACCATCGGCAGCGACAATGTGGCATAGGATTACGCTGCGTTATATGGTGATACGACCGACGAGGATCTGGGATTGATCCATGCACTGATCTTGTAGCACTTATCCGCCTCTAATGTGTCCAGGAGCATTGTGTAGATATTTTCTCTCAAGGCATTTGAGTAAGAATATAAATATCCCCCGGTATAAGCATCCCCAGCAAAGGGCTCCTGATACTCCTGGAAATTATCCGGAACACTGCACAACATTGGATCCGTACACACTTGGAAAAAATCTGCTGAATTGAGTGCGATCCAAGGCACAGCTATCAGCGGCCCCCAAAAGGGTCACCCAATTCGAATGGGCAAGCAGATATGGTTTCAAAACTATGATTAAGGACCAGATTCTGTGTATATAGACGGCCTGACACGAGCAAAATCATCAAGATGGAACAGCCACGGATAAATCTAAAAACCATATTGTAGTCCTGCCGGGAAAAAGCCAAAGTCAAATCTTCCTTACTGGAAGATTGCATTTAACTTTGGGGTATTTAATGGTGATCAGAAATCTACCTTCTGAACAAATATTATTTTCATCATTTGTTGAGCAACTTTTTTACATAAAATTAAATATTTAACATGGCTGAAATGCTTCTACATACCCTTCGAAGTATAAAGGTGGCGATGATCTTTATTTACATTTCGACTCCAATCTTTGCTCAGCAACCGACTCAGGAAGGCGATGGAAAACCAAAACCTTCTTTCAAGGATACGTTGGATGGTGAATTTGATTTCAGCAGTTTCCTCATCGATAGTAAAGGTTTTATACCGATCCCGATGATCATTACTGAACCTGCACTGGGAGATATCGGGGGTGTACTGGCATTGACATTTTTTACCCCAAAACTCCCACCACCGGGTAAAAAATATATAGCCCCGGATATCACTGCGGGAGTGGGTATGTATACCGCCAATGGAAGCTGGGCTGCTGGTGGAGGCCGGATTGGAAGCTTTCCCAAAGCCGGAATCAAATACAGGGCCTTTGCCGGTTATGCAAGTCTGAACTTATCCTTTTACAGGAATTTACCAAGCGGTGATGAACAGGAATTTAAATTCAACATCGAGGCCTTACCCGTTATGTTGAATATTTCAAAAAGCATTGGTCAAACCGATATCTATTTGGGTGGCCAGTATGTATTTTCCAAAACCACTGTGAATCCCCGTTTTGAGACGGAACTACCGGACTGGGTTCCTCCACTGGATGCAGACAATAAAACCGGAACCTTCAGTTTGTTTGGTGAATGGGACCAACGGAGCAATTTTTTCACTCCTGATCAGGGAACTTTTCTCCGGTTGATGTATGGAAGCGATGACACTTGGACCGGAAGTGATTTTGATTACAGAAGATACTCCGGTATCCTCAATTACTTTCTGACTGTCCGGTCTCGCTGGATCAGCGGCTTCCGGATGGAATCACAGCATGTTTCCGGAGATCCACCATTCTATTTATTGCCTTCCCTTTCGATGCGTGGTGTACCAGTAGCCCGCTATCAGGGGGCAACTACTATTCTATTGGAAACTGAACAACGTTTTGATATTCGCAACAGATGGAGTGTGGTAGCGTTTGTCGGTGGAGGAAAAGCGATCATGAAAGATGAATCCTTTGATGAAGCGGAGACAGTGATAAATTATGGTGCAGGATTCAGGTACCTGATCGCCCGAATCTTCGGTATTCGAGCCGGCATTGACATTGCCCGGGGTCCGGACAATTTTGCCTGGTATATCGTATTTGGTCACAACTGGAATCGATGAATTTAATTTACTTTTAAGTAAACCCAACTGACGATGACTGAAGACAGACCTGTTCTTATCGTATCACTGACACCTCTGCAAACATTTTTCCTAACAACTGGTGGATTACTGGTTTTCGTGCAATGGGTATTTCTATTCAGGGATTATGGAGGATTACCTGGGATAGTCCCTTCGCACTATAATGCCCATGGAGAAGTAGATGGAAATGCCAACAAATCAACCTTATTCCTATTGCCCGCAATCACCACTCTTCTGTTTGTGCTAATGATAATACTCTACCGCTTTCCCCATATGATGAATTATCCGATCAAAGTGACTCCCGAAAACGCTAAAAATTTATACCGCCTTTCTATTGACTTAGTATGTTATATGGCCTTCGCCCTTTCAGCCACAATGTTTTATCTGACCTATCAGACTATACGGGTGGCGCAAGGATATGCGGTAGGATTGGGGGCGTGGAGTGTTTTGTTTTTTTTGGGGTTGATTTTTGTGCCGATGGTGTATGTGATAATACGGATGTTTAAAATGAAATAGATTTTGACATGCAGCTACAAGCTGCCATCCGTATGCCTGGTGTATGCAGCCAGAGTCTGCCATCAGCATTTGTTTCCATGTATGATCTTTTTGATTTTGTGTTCGAGGCTTAGGTGGAACCTAAGCGAGGACTTTTGTATGCAGCTACAAGCTGCCATCAGCATGCGTTGCCAGGTATGATCTTTTTGATCTTGCGTTCGAGGCTTAGGTGCAACCTAAGCGATGACTTGTGCGATCTTCTTGATTTTGTGTTCGAGGCTTAGGCGCAACCTAAGCGAAGACTTGTGCATAAACTTATAAACTCATAAACCTATAAACTGCCAAATATGATCTTTTTGATTTTGCGTTCGAGGCTTAGGTGGAACCTAAGCGATGACTGTTGTATGCAGCCAGAGGCTGCCAGCAGCATGCGTTGCCAGGTATGATCTTTTTGATTTTGCGTTCGAGGCTTAGGCGGAACCTAAGCGAAGACTGGTGTATGCAGCTACAAGCTGCCATCAGCATGCGTTGCCAGGTATGATCTTTTTGAT
>CAZYHJ010000080.1:9462-15469 GCA_964646645.1 uncultured Saprospiraceae bacterium
GTTCGAGGCTTAGGTGGAACCTAAGCGAGGACTTTTGTATGCAGCTACAAGCTGCCATCAGCATGCGTTGCCAGGTATGATCTTTTTGATCTTGCGTTCGAGGCTTAGGCGCAACCTAAGCGAGGACTTGTGCGATCTTTTTGATTTTGCGTTCGAGGCTTAGGCGCAACCTAAGCGATGACTTTTGGATAAACTTATAAACTCATAAACCTATAAACCCCTAAGCTCCTAAGCCTCTAATCTACTTCTTGTCCTTCTTCTTAAAATCCCCTCTCCTCCAGGCTTCAATAAATTCCTTCCAGGCAAAGGCATTAAAGAGTTGAATAGGTTTGATCTGACCCTCGGCGTAGTAGTTCATTGACTTTTGCTGGAAATAGAGGGAAGTATGTTCGGTGCCATCGGAAGGCAGGTATTGGCGAAGGTCCTCCATGGCTTCTTCGGAGAGGTTTTCCTTGGCGATGTCTTCGAGGTCATCGTGCACATCCATAGCTAAAAACTCCTGCACGAAATAATCAGGATCCGGCCATGGATAGATGACGGCCTCCTGCAACATATAGGTGTCCTTGGACATGATCTGGAAGATGGTATAGCGGTCCGAGGTTAATCCGGTCGGCACGGTATAGCGCGCATCCTTAAAACCTAACATGGAGAAAATCAGGGTCTCCCCTTCCCGAACGACAATAGAGAAAAAACCGGAAATGTCCGTATAGGTTCCGCGCCGGGTACCTTCGACGGCCACAACGGCATAGGGTAAAAAAGAAATCTTACCGTCCTCATCCGTCACCACTTTTCCGGAAATCTGAACCACCTTTCCCGCATCGGCTCCCGGATCCTGAGCTTGCAGGAACGTCAACGGAAGGAAAATCAGGCTCAACCCCATCACCAGGCCGCGCCATTCCATTTGTATACCGGAACTCATACTCATTGGATAAAGGTAGGAATTGATTGCACTTCTAACGCCGGTAACCCGTTTCTAAAATGTCACCTATTATCTTTTAACAGGTTCTTAACCTATTGGGTTCAAAAAGACCAGATATCCAGCGCCTGCTGGAGCACTTCCTCCATTCGATCCACGTAGATAAACTCCATGCCCTGCACATATTCATGCTTGATCTGGTCCACATGGCGCTTGTTTGCCGTAGACAGAATGATCTTTTTAATTCCCGCACGTTTAGCCGCCAGAACTTTCTCCTTAATGCCGCCCACCGGAAGCACTTTACCCCGGAGGGTAATCTCCCCGGTCATGGCCAGGTGACTTTTAACCGGCTTCTTTTTAAAGGCGGAAGCCAGCGAAGTCAGCATGGTTATCCCCGCTGAAGGACCATCTTTTGGAATGGCTCCTTCAGGCACGTGAATATGGATGTCCGTATTTTCAAATGTAGCGGCGTCAATACCCAACCCCTCACCATGTGCCTTGATAAAACTCAACGCCGTGGTCGCGGATTCCTTCATCACATCCCCCAGATTTCCCGTCAGGGTCAGCTTACCCTTTCCGGGACTCAGACTGGATTCGATAAAGAGAATATCCCCTCCCACTTTGGTCCAGGCCAAACCAATCGCCACACCCGCACTATGGACTTCGGTATACAATGTCGGATCAATCCGATCCGGACCAAGGATATCCCCTAATTGTCCTTTCGAAATCGAAACATTGTATTTCTCCTCCATCGCTACCTTCTTCGCCACAAACCGCATGACGGATGCAATACGACGATCGAGACTCCGCACCCCGGATTCACGGGTATAACTTTCAGCGATTTCTCTCAATACATCATCTTTAAGCTTGACATCCGTAGGCTTCAATCCATGCTCTTTACGCTGACGCGGAATGAGATGCTTCTTGGCAATCTCAATTTTTTCTTCGGTTGAGTACCCGTTGATGTTGATGATCTCCATACGGTCCAGCAACGCGGGCTGTATCGTATTGAGCGAATTGGCTGTGGCCACAAACATCACCTTGGAGAGATCGTATTCCAGTTCCAGGTAATTATCGTAAAAGGTGCTGTTCTGTTCGGGATCCAGCACTTCAAGCAATGCAGAAGATGGATCGCCTCTGAAGTCTTTGCCCACCTTATCAATCTCATCGAGGATAAACACCGGATTAGACGCACCGGCTTTCCTCACGGACTGAATGATACGGCCTGGCATTGCACCGATATAGGTTTTACGATGTCCACGAATCTCAGATTCATCATGCAATCCGCCAAGCGACATGCGGATAAACTTGCGCTTCAACGCGCGCGCAATTGACTTGCCCAATGAGGTCTTACCAACTCCGGGAGGTCCTACAAGACAGAGGATCGGCGCCTTCATGTCGCCCTTGAGTTTGAGGACAGCAAGATGTTCAAGAATCCGGTCCTTGACTTCTTCCAATCCGTGATGATCTTCGTCCAGTACTTTCTGTACGTTCTTCAGATCGAAGTTGTCTTTGGTGTATTGCTCCCAGGGCAGGTCAAGCAACAACTCCAGATAATTCAACTGAAGGCTGTACTCTGCCACTTGTGGATTGATGCGACGTACCTTGGCAATCTCACGATCAAAAGTGTCTTGTACGGTCTTGCTCCACTTCTTCTTCTTACTTCGTTCTACCAGCGCTCTGATCTCCGCCTCCGCTGGATTCTGACCAAGTTCTTCCTGGATCGTTTTCAATTGCTGATTGAGGAAATAGTCGCGCTGTTGTTTCTCAATATCCACCCGTACCTTGGATTCCAATTGGCTCTTGAGTTCAAGCATCTGCATTTCACTGTGCATCATCTTGAAAATCTCATTGGCCAGTGTGTCCAGCTTTTCGATCTCCAGCAACTCTTGCTTTTTGTTGTTGTCAATCGCAAGATTGGAGGAAATAAAACCGAGCAGATGCACATCGCTTTTGATATTGCGGATCATCACGACGGCTTCTGAGGGAATATTGGGAGACAACTTGATGATCTTTTCCGCGAGGTCGCGAATCGAACCCATGATCGCTTCAAATTCGATCTTACTGGACGGTTGGATATAGTTGCGTGACTTCACACGGGCCAGCATGTATGGATCAACCGTATCCATCTGCACCAAATTGATCCTGGAACGACCCTGCAAAATGGCAGTGATCGAACCGTCCGGCATCTTCAGGATCTTGAGGATCCGGGCCATGGTCCCCACCTTGAACAGATCATCCACAGAGGGATCTTCTGTCTCGACATCGCGTTGCGCCAGCACAGCGATCTGCTTATTGGTGTCATGCGCCTTGCGCACAGCTTTCATGGATTTTTCCCTGCCCACTGTGATCGGAATCACGATCCCGGGGTATAGGATAGTATTTTTCAGGGCCAGTACCGGCACCAGATCGGGCATTTCCTCTCCATTATGCGGCTCATCGTCCTCATCTACCGAAATGATCGGCATGAACTCGCTCTCCTCCGTAAGGGTATTGGCCGTAATTAAGTCTTCAAACATATAGCGTGAATGTACTCCGTTTAGGGTGTTTTAAACAAAAATGGGGGTCAATTATCGTTCCATGGGACGTAAATCTGCCAAATGGCCGAAATGGAAGAGGAAAGTCTGCCAAAAAGGCAGAAGTATGGAAATATAGAAAACCCCCGCGTCCGCGGGGGTTTTCTATATTTCGATTTCTGCCGAAGCAGCTTCTACTGCCGCTTCATCAATCTCAAACCTTAAGTTTTCGATGATAAATTCCTGGCGCTCCTGGGTGTTTTTTCCCATGTAGTATTCCAGGATATCGTCGATGCTGGTATTGTCCTGAATAATGACGGGCTCGAGGTGGATCCGTTCGCCAATGAAGGCACCGAATTCATCCGGAGATATTTCGCCTAGACCTTTGAATCGCGTGATCTCGGGTTTGCCGCGCAATTTCTTTATCGCCTCTTGCTTTTCCTTTTCGTTGTAACAATAGAATGTCTGTTGTTTGTCACGCACTCTGAAGAGCGGGGTCTCGAGAATAAAGAGATGCCCCTCGCGCACGAGGTCAGGAAAGAATTGTAAGAAGAAGGTAAGCAGTAACAACCGGATGTGCATTCCATCGACATCGGCGTCTGTGGCAATGACAACGCGATTGTATCTCAAATCCTCAAGACTGTCTTCGATATTGAGTGCATGCTGCAGAAGATTGAATTCTTCGTTTTGATACACCACCTTCAAAGTCATACCATAACAGTTGAGCGGCTTACCACGCAGGGAAAATACCGCCTGGGTCTGCACATCACGCGCCTTGGTCAGCGAACCAGAGGCCGAATCACCCTCGGTGATAAAAATGGTGGTATTGTTTTTCAACTCAGCATCCACCTTGGTGTTATCGTTGTAGTGGATGCGGCAGTCACGCAGTTTTTTGTTGTGGAGATTTGCCGTTTTCGCACGTTGATTGGCAAGTTTTTTAATACCTGCAATTTCCTTACGCTCTCTTTCGGATTGTTGTATTCTTTTTAAAAGTTCTTTTGCGGTATCCGGATGTTTATGCAGGAAGTTGTCCAGTTGTTGCGTGACAAAATCATTGATAAACGTACGTACCGTCGGACCATCCGGTGCAATGTTGTTTGAACCCAGCTTTGTTTTGGTTTGCGATTCAAACACCGGTTCCTCCACGCGCACACTGATCGCTCCGATGATCGATGCGCGAACATCTTTCGGGTCAAAGTTTTTATTGAAATGATCCCTCAGCGTTTTAACGACGGCTTCTTTAAACGCATTGAGATGAGTCCCCCCCTGCGTTGTGTTCTGTCCATTGACAAAGGAGTAGTATTGTTCGCCGTAATGCTGACCATGTGTCAATGCGATTTCAATATCCTCTCCTTTCAAATGAATGATCGGATAGCGAATTTCTTCGCCGGAAGTTTTACGTTGTAAAAGGTCGAGCAATCCATCTTTACTGTGAAAGATCTTCCCGTTGTATTTGATCTTCAGCCCCGCATTGAGCCAGGCATAGTTCCAGAGTTGCTGCTCGACAAATTCATCCCGGTATTCATAATCCTTAAAAATGGTATTGTCCGGTTTGAATGACAGGATCGTGCCCTGATCCTCATTGGACTTGATAATCTTGGATTCGGTCGTGATCTCGCCTGTCTTAAATGTAGCCTCCTTGGACTTTCCCTCCCGCACGGCACGCACGAGAAAATATTCAGACAGGGCATTTACAGCTTTCGTTCCTACCCCATTCAATCCCACTGATTTTTTGAATGCTTTGGAATCGTACTTCCCGCCCGTATTGATCTTGGAGACACACTCTACCACTTTTCCCAAAGGAATACCCCGGCCATAGTCCCGCACCGTCACCAACCCATCTTTGATCTCGACATCGATCTGCTTTCCATGCCCCATGACATACTCGTCGATCGAGTTGTCAATCACCTCTTTGAGCAGCACATATATCCCGTCATCCGGCGTAGATCCGTCTCCGAGTTTACCGATGTACATACCCGGACGCATCCGGATGTGTTCCTTCCAGTCGAGGGTGAGGATGTTTTCTTCTGTGTATTGGGTCATGATGTATGTGTAGGGAGTAAAGATATGGGAGAAAGTTAATATATGATCCTTCGGCCCCGGAGATCCGTCGGCCCCTAAATCCCCTGAAGGGGACTTTGTAGTGGAACATGATACTACACGCGTCGGCCCCTAATTCCCCTAAAGGGGACTTCGTAGGGGAACATGATACTACACTCATCGGCCCCCTAAATCCCCTAAAGGGGACTTCGTAGGGGAACATGATACTACACGCGTCGGCCCCTAAATCCCCTGAAGGGGACTTTGTAGTGGAACATGATACTACACGCGTCGGCCCCTAATTCCCCTAAAGGGGACTTCGTAGGGGAACATGATACTACACTCATCGGCCCCCTAAATCCCCTAAAGGGGACTTCGTAGGGGAACATGATACTACACGCGTCGGCCCCTAAATCCCCTGAAGGGGACTTTGTAGTGGAGCGTGATCCGTATATCCCTAAATCTCCTAAAGGGGACTTCGTAGGGGATATAATTTTTACTGAAATCAAACTTGATTTATTGATTGGAGGGGAAT
>CAZYHJ010000081.1:0-15243 GCA_964646645.1 uncultured Saprospiraceae bacterium
ATGATGGTTGTGGAAATACAGCCACTGCAGTACAGACGATCAATGTTGATGATACGACACCTCCTGTAATCAGTGGCCTGCCCGGACCTTCAATGATTGAGTGTTCGGCTACACCTAACTGGGTGACTCCAACAGCGACCGACAATTGTGGCACCCCAACGTTAACCTTTGTGGATGCGACGATGGCAGGATCATGTCCTGACGCATATACGATCACAAGAACGTGGACCGCAGATGATGGTTGTGGTAATACGGCGACAGCTTCTCAAGAAATCACCGTTGATGATACGACACCTCCTGTCATCAGTGGTTTGCCCGGACCTTCAACAATCGAATGTTCAGCGACACCTAACTGGGCTACACCAACAGCCACAGATAACTGTTCGACTCCTGCACTTACATTTGCAGATGTGACGGTCAACGGTTCGTGTCCAAATGAATACACCATTACCCGCACCTGGACCGCTACAGATGATTGCGGTAATACAGCAACAGCAGCACAAGTCATCAATGTCGACGATACCACACCTCCGGTGATCAGTGGCTTGCCGGGTCCATCGACTGTAGAATGTTCAGGAACACCAAGCTGGGTGACACCGACAGTAACGGATAATTGCGGGACTCCAACACTCGCCTTTGCGGATGTGACCACCAATGGTGCATGTCCAAATGAATATAGTATCACCCGTACCTGGACAGCGGATGATGGTTGTGGTAATACCGCTACTGCATCTCAGGTGATTAATGTAGATGATACGACACCACCAGTCATCAGCGGCCTACCTGGTGCGACCAACATTGAATGTTCGGATACACCTGCCTGGGATGTGCCTACCGCAACAGATAATTGTTCTACACCAACCCTAACATTTGTTGATGCTACAGTAGCAGGACCATGTCCTGGTTCTTATACGCTGACCCGTACCTGGACCGCGGATGATGGTTGTGGTAATACAGCAACCGCTGTGCAGACCATCAATGTGGATGATACGACACCACCGGTGATCAGTGGTTTGCCAGGACCTTCTACGATAGAGTGTTCAGCAACACCTAACTGGGTGACACCCACTGCAACAGACAATTGCGGCACACCAACATTAACTTTTGCAGATGCGACAGTGGCCGGATCATGTCCTGATGCGTACACCATTACACGTACCTGGACTGCAGATGACGGATGCGGAAATACAGCCACGGCTTCCCAGGTCATTAATGTGGATGATACAACACCACCAGTGATTGGCGGATTGCCAGGCCCTTCAACAGTAGAGTGTTCCGGCACACCAACCTGGGTTACCCCAACGGCAACAGATAATTGTTCTACCCCCGCATTGACCTTTACTGATGTAACGGTCAATGGATCATGTCCAAATGAATATACGATCACCCGTACCTGGACGGCCACGGATGATTGCGGCAATACGGCTACAGCAAGTCAGGAGTTTAGTGTCGATGACACCACACCACCTGTCATCAGCGGTCTTCCCGGTCCATCTACGATTGAGTGTGACGGTACACCAAACTGGGTCACTCCGACTGTGACAGACAATTGTGGTACGCCTTCAGTAACCTTTGCAGATGTGACGACGAATGGATCATGTCCGAATGAATTTACGATTACCCGCACATGGACTGCAGATGATGGTTGTGGCAATACCGCTACAGCCAGTCAGGTGATCAATGTGGACGATACCACTCCTCCAGTGATCAGTGGTCTGCCTGGTCCATCTGCCATTGAATGTGATGGCACACCTAATTTTGCCACTCCAACAGCCACAGATAACTGTGGTACGCCTACGTTAACTTTTGCGGATATGACCGTGAATGGATCATGTCCGAATGAATATACGATTACCCGCACATGGACCGCGGATGATGGTTGTGGCAATACCGCTACAGCCAGTCAGGTGATCAATGTGGATGATACGACACCTCCGGTGATCAGTGGATTGCCCGGTGCAACGAACATAGAGTGTTCGGACACTCCGGCATGGGATGTTCCAACAGCTACTGACAATTGTGGCACACCAACATTAACGTTTGTGGATGCTACCATTACCGGACCTTGTCCCGGTTCATATACCCTTACACGTACCTGGACTGCCGATGATGGATGTGGAAACACAGCAACAGCAGAGCAGACCATCAACGTTGATGATACGACACCTCCGGTGATCAGTGGTCTGCCTGGTCCGTCCACCATTGAATGTGATGCGACACCAAATTTTGCTACCCCAACAGCTACCGATAATTGTGGTACACCGACATTGACCTTTGTGGATGCAACCGTGAATGGATCATGTCCTAATGAATACACCATCACACGCACATGGACGGCAGATGATGGATGTGGAAATACATCTACGGCTTCACAAGTGATCAACGTGGATGATACGACACCACCGGTGATCGGCGGTTTGCCTGGTCCATCAACTGTAGAATGTTCAGGTACTCCAACCTGGGTCACCCCAACAGCAACGGATAATTGTTCTACACCTGCATTGACCTTTACGGATGTGACGGTCAATGGAACATGTCCAAACGAATACTCCATCACCCGTACCTGGACGGCAACGGATGATTGTGGTAATACTGCTACAGCCAGTCAGGAGTTTAGTGTAGATGACACCACACCACCTGTCATCAGTGGACTTCCCGGTCCATCCACGATTGAGTGTGACGGTACACCAAACTGGGTCACTCCGACGGTGACAGACAATTGTGGCACGCCTTCAGTAACCTTTGCAGATGTGACCACGAATGGATCATGTCCAAATGAATATACGATTACCCGCACATGGACGGCAGATGATGGTTGTGGCAATACCGCTACAGCCAGTCAGGTGATCAATGTGGATGATACAACTCCTCCGGTGATCAGTGGATTGCCAGGTCCATCTACCATTGAATGTGATGGCACCCCAAATTTTGCCACGCCAACTGCAACTGATAATTGTGGTACGCCTTCATTAACTTTTGCGGACGTGACCACGAATGGATCATGTCCGAATGAATATACGATTACCCGCACCTGGACCGCGGATGATGGTTGTGGTAATACAGCCACAGCGTCTCAGGTCATCAACATAGATGATACGACACCACCGGTGATCAGCGGATTGCCAGGCCCAACCAACATAGAGTGTGGGGGTACGCCTGCATGGGATATTCCGACAGCGACGGACAACTGTGGTACACCAAACTTAACGTTTGTGGATGCTACGATTGCAGGTCCTTGTCCAGGGTCATTTACAGTTACTCGTACATGGACTGCCGATGATGGGTGTGGAAATACATCTACAGCAGAGCAGACCATAAATATTGAGGATACAACTCCACCAGTGATCAGTGGATTGCCTGGTCCATCTACTATTGAATGTGATGCGACACCAAATTTTGCGACGCCAACAGCCACGGATAATTGTGGTACACCGACATTGACTTTCGCGGATGTGACGACGAATGGT
This sequence comes from uncultured Saprospiraceae bacterium, assembly GCA_964646645.1. Lineage (GTDB taxonomy): Bacteria > Bacteroidota > Bacteroidia > Chitinophagales > Saprospiraceae > Opimibacter. The sequence continues at coordinate 3,468 of CAZYHJ010000081.1, forward strand.
TCGTGTCCAAATGAATTTACGATCACACGTACGTGGACGGCTGATGATGGATGTGGAAACACGGCTACAGCGTCTCAGGTGATCAATGTAGATGACACCACACCACCAGTGATCAGTGGTTTACCTGGCCCATCTACGGTGGAATGTTCCGGCACTCCAAATTGGGTGACACCCACCGCCACCGATAATTGTTCGACACCCGCACTCACATTTGCGGATGTGACCGTGAATGGCTCTTGCCCAAATGCATACACCATCACGCGCACCTGGACGGCTACGGATGATTGCGGCAATACAGCCACCGCGATTCAGGAATTTATCGTAGATGATACGACACCTCCCACGGCATCGAGTCCGGCAGCTGTGACCGTTGAATGTGTTGGTGATGTACCTGCTCCTGATCCAAATGTTGTCATTGACGAAGCCGATAACTGCCCTGGTGCAGTTACCGTTGCGTTCGTGAGTGATATGTCGAGTGGTGGTCCTTGTCCGGAAATTATTACCAGAACATATATTGTTACAGATGCATGCGGTAATACCACATTAGTGACCCAGACCATCACAGTGGATGATACAACCTTACCGACAGCTTCAAGCCCTGCACCGGTAAGCGTGGATTGCATAGCGGATGTGCCTGCACCCGATATCAATGTGATTACCGATGAAGCAGACAATTGTCCAGGCGGAATCGTTGTGGCATATATTGGGGATGTATCAGATGGAAATACTTGCCCTGAAACGATCACACGCACCTACAGCGTGACCGATGCGTGTGGCAACTCCATTCTCGTGACCCAAACCATCACTGTTGACGATGATGTGTTGCCAACTGCCACCGGCCCGGCACCATTATCGGTTACTTGTATAGGAGATGTTCCTGCACCGGATCCAAACCTGGTCACGGATGAAGCAGACAATTGTCCGGGTACCATTACTGTAGCCTTTGTCAGCGATAACTCAGATGGCAACAATTGTCCTGAAACAATCACACGCACCTATAGCGTGACGGATGCATGTGGAAATTCAATCCTGGTCACTCAAACCATTACGGTCAATGATGATGTGCCACCTACGGCATCAAACCCGGCCCCAATCATGTTGGATTGTGTGGCCAATATTCCTGCACCGGATCCGAACGTGATTACGGATGAAGCAGATAACTGTCCCGGAGCTATCACTGTTGCCTGGGAAAGTGACTCCTCCGATGGAGGTGTATGTCCGGAGACAATTACGCGTACCTACAGCATAACTGATGCCTGTGGCAATTCTGTCTTAGTGACCCAGTTGATCACCATAGATGATGATGTGCCGCCTACGGCTTCCAGTCCGGCATCCGTGACCGTTGAGTGTGTGGGCGATATTCCTGCTCCGGATCCAAATGTCATCACTGACGAAGCAGATAATTGCCCTGGGGCATTAACTGTTGCATTTATAAGCGATGTTTCAGGCGGTGGTCCTTGTCCTGAAGTATTTACAAGAACCTATAGTGTGACCGATGCCTGTGGCAACAGTATTCTGGTAACACAATCCATCACGGTCGATGATACCACACCTCCCACCGCATCCATTCCGGCTCCAATCGATGTGGATTGTGTCGCGGATATACCTGCTCCGGACCCGAATATCATCACAGATGAAGCGGACAATTGCCCCGGTGCTTTAACGGTTGATTTTGTGGGGGATGTTTCCGATGGCGGACTTTGTCCAGAAACGATTACGAGAACATATAGTGTAACAGACGCTTGTGGTAATATCACGCTAATTAATCAGATCATCACGGTGGATGATGATATAGCTCCGACAGCATCTAATCTCGCTCCGATCAATGTCACCTGTATCAGTGATGTGCCTGTACCTGATCCGAACCTGGTCACAGATGAAGCGGACAATTGTCCCGGCACACTGACTGTTGCTTTCTTTGATGATTCCTCTGACGGCGGTAGCTGTCCGGAGACCATAACAAGATCCTATAGCGTAACGGATGCTTGCGGAAACCAGATCCTGGTGACGCAAGTGATCACGATCAATGATGATGTACCACCTACTGCATCCAATCCGGCATCTGTCAATGTCGAGTGTTCGGGCAGCGTCCCTGTGCCTGATCCTTTAGTAGTCACGGACGAAGCAGATAATTGTCCGGGCGCAATCACCGTTGCTTTTGTAAGTGATATGTCAGATGGCGGCACTTGTCCTGAAACCGTGATCAGAACGTATAGTGTAACCGATGCCTGTGGTAATTCCATTCTGGTGACTCAGTCCATTACGGTTGGTGACATTGACCCTCCGACGGCTTCTAACCCGGCGCCACTGGTGGTCGATTGTATTGAAGATGTACCTGCTCCTGATGTTAATGTTGTAACGGATGAAGCGGACAATTGCGGCGGTGTATTGGTTGTGGCGTTTGTCAATGAAACAACCGATGGAGGACTTTGCCCTGAAACCATAACCAGGAATTATAGCGTAACGGATGAATGTGGTAATTCAATCCTGGTGACGCAAACGATAACCGTAGACGATAACATTCCGCCAACAGCTACTGCGCCTGCGGCATTGGATGTAGATTGTTTTGGGGATGTTCCCGCACCGGATGTGAATATCATTACGGATGAGGCGGATAATTGTACCGCACCTATTGTTGTCGCCCATGTTGGTGATGTGCCAGATGGGGCTTCATGTCCTTTGACGATAACACGTACCTATAGCATAACGGATGGTTGTGGTAACCAGATCACCGTGGATCAAATCATTTCAGTCAATGATGATACTCCGCCAACGGCAACGAATCCATCTTCTGAGATTTTATCAGGCTGTAATACGCCAATACCTGCGCCAGATATTTCGGTGGTCACGGATGCGGCGGACAACTGCGGAACACCTGTGGTCGCATTCGTAAGCGATGTAACGGATCTGGTAGGATGTACAGAAACGACTACAAGGACATTCTCGGTGACGGATGCATGTAACAACAGTATTACCGTTGAGCAGTTGATCATCCGTACGGTGGATATGACTCCTCCGATCTTCACGACGCCGCCAGCAGATGTTACGGTCAATTGTATTGCTCAGGTGCCACCGATGGTTGATCTGGATTATACGGACAATTGTAGCCCCGCTGGTACGGTAGTAGGGACTGAAACAGGTCCAAGCGGAAATCCGCTGACCATCGTCAGGGAGTGGGCAGTGACGGACGATTGCGGCAACACGGCCAGTTGGATGCAGACGATTACCATTGAGGAGACCAATTCTCAAGTCATCATCAATGAGGACTTGTGCCCGGGAGAGACCGTCACCATCAACGGAGAGGTTTATGACATGGCAGGTATGTATTCCGATACGATTATTGGAGAGAATGGGGAGTGCGACACCATACTCACTATTACGATCAATCAGTTGGGATATAATAATGCGGCAACATCGGCGGATTTATGCCCTGGTGAGTCTGTCACCATTAACGGGGAAATATATACTACAGGAGGAACTTATCTCGACACATTGACAGGTGTAGGTGGCGAGTGCGATACCATCTTGACCATTACGATTAACGAATTGACTTACAACTTTGCCTCCATCACTGCGGATCTGTGCCCAGGGGATACCGTAACGATCAATGGTGAAGAATACCCTGTTGCGGGCATGTACACCGATACGCTTACAGGTGTGGGAGGCGAATGTGATACCATATTATCTATCCAGATTAATCAACTTAATTATAATCAGAGCACGGTCAATGGATCTATTTGCCCCGGCCAATCCATAACTATTTATGGTGAGATATACACTATGGAAGGGATGTACATGGATACCGTTCTGAGCACCACAGGAGGATGTGATACAGCCGTCACCATTATCATTGAAGAGGATGATTTATTTACGAATACAGTAAACGCTTCTTACTGTTTCGGCTCCTCAGTAATTGTATATGGCGTAGAATATGACATGGAAGGCACTTACCTTGATACTGTGCCGAGTGCAACAGGTGGATGTGATACTGCGGTGACAATTATTGTGGATGAGCAATCCCTGATTCTTGACACACTTTCCTATGTCGGATGTGAAGGCGACGGATACTCCGTTGTGATCAATGGCAACGTCTATGACGAGAACAATCCTATTGGAGACGAAATCATTCCTGGTCAGGGCACTTGCGATACCATGTTGCACATTGACTTGTTTTTCGCACCGGCCATTCCTGCCATGATTGATCCTGCTGGCCCATTATGTTTGACTGGAGGCACTGTCACCTTGACAGCCGTACCTCCCGGAGGTACATGGTCCGGCGCTGTGACCTCAGATCAGTTTGATCCAGCAGCATTAGGCGTCGGAACATACGAAGTGATCTACACGATATCCGGTTCTTGCGGATCAGCGGATACGATTGACGTCGTGGTCTACGAATTGATGTTGTCCTGCAGTACCCTCCAAAATGAATCTGCTCCCGGCGCATCGGATGGCGAAGCACAGGTTTCTGTTTCAGGCGGTGTACCACCTTATGATATTACCTGGACAGGTCCGCCCAATGGTTCAGTTACCTTGCCGGCGGATGGAAGTTTTACCATCACTAATTTGCCGGGAGGTGTATATAATGTGGAGGTTGTTGATGCTACTGGTTGTATTGCAGAATGCGAATTTATTATCACCAGCCCCGTCCCATGCGAACTTATGATTGATGGGGTGACGATTCAGGACGCCAGTTGCCCGGGTGTGAATAATGGCTCGATCAGCGTTGATGCAAGTTCAAACATGCCGCCTGTTGAGTATTCGATTGATGGCGGTGCTTTTGGTAGTAACAATGTGTTCACTATGCTGGCTCCCGGACCGCATACCATCACAGTAAGGGATGCTGCTGGATGTGAGCTGGAACAGATTATAAATGTTGGCGTCGGTCAAGGTCCTGAGTTAAGTCTTGTGGAAGTCGTTGATGCCACTTGTGGTCAGGCTAATGGGTCTATAGAAGTGAATGCCACTGGTGGCTCCACACCATATAATTATTCTATTGATGGCATCACCTATGGGCTATCCCCATTGTTCCCGGGCCTGAACGCAGGAAATTACAATATCTACCTGATTGATGATGGTGGTTGTACAGATACCATACCCGTGACTGTAACCGCCACAAATGCTCCGATCATCAATAGCATAGATATTACTCAATCCTCATGTGGCCAGGCGGATGGATCGTTGACGATTAATGCGTCCGGAGGCCTTGGTGTATTAATGTATTCCATAAATGGCGGCAATCCTCAGCCATCTCCTGTTTTCAGTGGCTTGATGGCGGGTACATATAGTATTCTGGTGGAGGATGAGGCCGGCTGCCAGGTGACGGGTAGCGCGACGATTACGGATGAAGGTGGTCCATCCATAGATGGTGTGACCATCACCCCTACCTCATGCGGCACTTTTGATGGTACGATAACTATAATGGCATCTGGCACACCTGTGCTCCAATATCAATTGAATAATGATCCATTCCAGAACAGCAACTTCTTCGACAATCTGCCGTCAGGTAATTATACCATCACGGTAAGAGATGGCAATGGTTGTCTTGTTTCTCAATTGGTCAATGTCTCTACCACGGATGGACCACAGATCACAAATGTTGTAGCAACGGATACAGAATGCGGATTGGATAATGGAACTATTGTGATCACTGCATCCGGAGGAACTGGTGTGCTTGAATATTTTGTCAATGGAGATCCATTTGATGGAGAAGAATTACCACCGGGCACTTATCAAATCATCGTTGAAGATGAAAATGGATGTACGGCCGAATCAATTGCGACAATTGACTCGTCCATTGGACCCGAATTTGATGTCTATATCACACCGGCTCACTGCGGTCTGGCCGATGGTATCGTTGAGCTCGATGCCACAGAGGGCACACCTCCTTTCCAGTATTCCTTTGACGGTGGCCCATTCGGTCCTTCATTTACATTTGTCAACAAAGTATCAGACTTTTATACAGTTGCCGTTCGGGATGCTAATGGTTGTATTGTGGAACAGGATATCTTCCTGTGGGAAGAAGATCCTCCTTCCATAGAAGATATTTTAACCACCGATCCCGATTGTGGTCAAACCAATGGTATGATTGTGATCAAAGCTGACAGCTCGGGTAATCTGATGTATTCTATTCAGCTGCCTTTCTTCCAGGAAGGACCCACATTTACGAATGTAGCCCCGGGCAATTATACAATCACCGTTCGGGATGAATGGGGTTGCGAGGATACCGGCACCGCTGTGATTAATGAAAATCCGAATCCGGTATTAACATTGGACACAATGAGTACGGCTTGTGGTCAAAGTATAGGCGTTATCACAGCTACGGCTACAGGAGGTATTTCACCTTACCAGTATTCCATCAACAATGGTCCTTTCACTTCCAATAATGTATTCTCAGGCCTTGCCGCAGGTACGTACACGATAGTGGTCAGGGGAAATAACGGTTGTGAGGATACTGAAACCGCAGTTATTATTGCGGTAGGCACAAAATTTGGTGACCTCACTACTTCTATTTGTGAAGGAGATACACTCTTCCTGCATGGTGAAGAATTTACGACCGCAGGAGATTACATGGTAGATGTTCCGGGTGGGGCTACCAATGGTTGTGACAGTATTGTCAACCTGAAACTTGGTATAGATCCGTTGAATGATGTCATCATTGATCAATCCATCTGTGCAGGGGATACCTTCACGTACAACGGAATCGACTATACCGTCGCCGGGCAGTATGTGATTGACACGATTGCATCTACAACCGGTGGGTGCGATACGATAGTGACCATAGACCTCAGCGTGGAACCGTTGTTAAACACCTTCCTGGATGTCAGCATCTGCGAAGGTGGCGTGTATACTATCAATGGTATGGATTATAGTGTTGCAGGTAATTATGTGATCGATACCATTCAGGCCGGAACCGGATGTGATTCCATACGCACACTGAGATTGGCCGTAGAGGACGATAGCGAAACAACCATCACAGCCTTTATCTGTGAAGGGGATACCTATACCATCAATGGCATGGATTATACCATGACAGGCATCTATAATGTGGACACGATCGCAGGTCCGAATAGTTGTGATACCATAGTTATTCTTAATCTGACCGTCAGTCCATTACCCACAGCCAATGCGGGTGCAGACCTGACGCTGGATTGCGATGTACAATCTGTTACCCTTAACGGAAGCGCTACAGGGGGCAATATCTTGTGGACAGGACCCGATATCAATGCCGGCAATGAAACAGATCTGATGCCGGAGGTTACACTGCCTGGAATTTATGTCCTGACAGTAACATCTTCCCAGAGTTGCATCGCAACAGATACAGTAGTGGTCAACCTCGATCCCGAGGCAGTGATAGCGGATGCAGGACCAGACGCATTCTTCAGTTGTGATATTGATACCATAGTTCTGCAGGCCAGTCCGGTAGGTCCAAATTATACATATCAGTGGACCGGACCCGGCATCAATGCATCTAATGAAAACTTACCTAATCCAATCGTCACTGAACCAGGAACATACACCCTGGTGGTAACCGATCAGGTTTCTCAATGCGTATCCCTGCCGGATGAAGTATTCATTGATGACATTACAGTGGTGATCATTGCCATCATCCAGGATCCATTGACGCTTAATTGCTTTACGACTTCAGTGGATCTGGTGTCAACAGGTTCTTCTACGGGCCCTGATATCGTTTATACCTGGTTTGATCAGGAAGGTAATTTAATCAGTACCTCTCCCGGCTTCCCTGTGTCTTCAGGAGGTATGTTTACCCTGATCGTTGAAGACACCATCAGTGGATGTTTTGATGATGACTCTGTGATGGTCCAGGATCTGACAGAGTATCCTGCTGTGGACGCCGGTCCGGATCAAGTTATTGATTGCAATCATCCAACGGTGATTCTGAATGAGGGTGCCGTCAATACGAATCCGGATTTAGTATTTGAATGGACGGGTCCCGCAGGAGGTATCCTTGGTCCTATAGATGATATTACAGCTGTAGCAGGTTTAGCCGGGGATTATATTCTCACGGCCACCGATATAAATAATGGTTGTGAAAATGACGATACAGTCACGGTTACAAATCTGACTTCCTTGCCGTTGGCGGATATTAATATCGCGCAGACGATTACTTGTATAGACAGTATTGCTTTGCTGGATGTCGGTGGATCTACTTCAGGTCAGGACGTGACCTATACGTGGTCTGGTCCCGGAATTAATAATATTGTCGCTGATAGTATCGAAACTGGGTTGCCCGGCACGTACTTCCTCGATGTCGTCGTTGAATCCACAGGATGTGCTGCCCGGGATACGGCAATACTTGTGTTGCCAGATGAGCCGTCTGATTTGATGGCCGTGGCGGAAATTCCGATTTGCGAAGGGGATACCTCCGGATCATTAACGATCAATAACGTTTCCGGTGGTACTCCGGTCTATATGTACGCGCTGGATGGCGGACCGTTCCAGTCCTCGCCGGTATTTGACAACCTCATGGCGGGTCAATATGACATTGCTGTAGTGGATGCCAACGGATGTCAGTATACAGAAACCTTTACCATTGCGGATGGTATTCCATTGACCATTGATATTGGGCCGGATATTGAACTGGAGCTCGGCGACAGTGTGATCCTATGGGCTGATGTTAGTCTTCCATGGTCTCAGATTGACTCTATCGTCTGGACCCCATTGGATATCCTTTCGTGTGAATATTGCACCAATCCGACGCTTTATGGTCTCAATGATGCAGTCGTGACCGCCACGGTGTATACCGGAGGATGTATTGACCAGGATATGCTTAACCTTCGCGTGGATGTGGATGCCAATATTTACATCCCGAATGTTTTCTCACCCAATGGGGATGGCATCAATGATCATGTCACGGTATTCACGGATCATCGCGTACGCAGGGTAGTGTACCTCGAGATTTTTGACCGCTGGGGTAACCAGGTGTTTGTGGGTGAAGATTTTGAACCCAATGATCCGCTCCTTGGATGGGACGGCCGTTTTAAAGGCAAACTCATGAATCCTGCGGTATTTGCCTATATCGCCCGGGTCGAATTAATCAATGGCGATCTCATCGACCGGAAAGGGGATATCACCATCGTGCGTTAAGCCCCTCAACTTTAACACTTTCCCCTTTTAATGTATATCCGATTGATATTTAATCGGATATAACCTTACTCCTGCACTTTAACATTTACCGGAGGCGGCTATCCCTATTCTGGTACAGAATTTGCCCTTATAGTCAATGGTAAAAGGGCTTATGCGCTTTCCGCATGGAGCTATGATGCCTGGTCCAACCCTTTTGAGAATGATGAATAATCCCTAATGTATTGAAAATCAATACGTAACGAACATTTGAAAAGTTTTTACCAATCATGAACTTAAAGCACCGACTGAACATCATTCGCAGTCTTTTCCTCATTTTAGCTTTTACCTCTACCAAGGTTATGGCTGAAGGAACTAAAGAATTGGCCCCCAACTCCACCGATTCTGTGATGCTGCATACGAATGCCTCGGGGTTTGGAAATTTCGCTTCCTTTCTGAGTTTTGGAACCACCTCAAGCCTTAATGTCCGTATTACGGATGCAGTCAACGACTCCATCTATATCGGATTGTCTGCGGAGCATGATGATTTTGGAAATATCATGCCGGGTGCGGCGAGTTACAGTTTCCGAATCCTCGATCCCACAGGGGCCGTTGCTTTCGGACCTTTTACCATTGGATCAGGCAATGATAATGCTACATCATGGGCATTGGCCTCAAATGGACCTGATGTGAATGGTACAGGAGGATATAGCACTGCCTTCCCTTATGCACGCTTTAAACCCACCATGACCGGGGATTATGTGCTACAGTTTGATGATGGTGCCCCTAATAACATCGTCAACTTATTGTACTTCGATTTCACAGTAAGAAATGGAGGTGTCGTCCAAACCGGGCGTCTGTGGTCCAATAACTGGGCCTTACGTACGCCACCAATGTTTGAAAATACACCTCCTGAGTGCCAGTTCGACAGAGCATTCAATGGATTATTCTATTCGTATACGATGGATGGATTCGTGTCCAGAATTGATTTTGCCAATTCAGGATTCCAGGGACTTTCGTTTACAGTTTCCTTTGGAGACAGAGGACCTGGTAATTCAGGAAACGTCATGGAAGACCGCAGATCAGTCAATGACATGAATGCCACGTCAAACAATGCCGATCACATGATCTTTCTCAATGATCCGGATAATACTGAGTTTCCCTCTTCCTTATCCCAATGCGGAGACGTGGCCTTGCTCAGTGTAAGTTGTGAAATACCCGATAGCTTTTGTATCAATATCGGGGTGACCCAACCAGGACAGGTTGAGATCATTCTTGACTTTGTCAATAACGGCATCTATGATCCAGATACTACGGATGTCATCCTTGCTTATTTATTTACAACAGCAGATACAATATGTATACCCTGGAATGGCTTAAAGGGGGATGGGACTCCAATAGCATTTGGTGAAGCGGTCCCAACGGTCGTGAGATATGCTCAGGGCGTACAACACTATGCCGCATTCGATGCCGAGTTTTTGAAAAACGGTTTTTGTGTACAGACCATCAGACCCATTTGCCCCGGTATTTCAACGGATTTATTGTATTGGGATGATAGCAATATCACTGACGACCTCGTGACGGTGACCATCGATGAAGGTGATCCTGGCACAGGACAACCCAAAATCCAATTAAACGGATGCAGCTGCGGTGTAGGCGGATGTCGTACCTGGGATAATTTCCAGATCGGTGACCCACCAACAGGAACCTGCGTTGGTACCCCATACGGATATGGAGAAAATGCAACATTGAATACCTGGTGGTTTGCCAATACAATTGTTATCAGTGGTATTAATTTGCCTTTGGTCCAGGTAGAGATCACAGGAGATAGTGCCATCTGCAGTGGAGATAGTACCATTTTCTTTGCGCAGGTCAATCCGGATACCATTACCTATGAATATTTATGGTCTGGTCCGGGAGGCTTTTCGGCAACAACACAAAGCACAGGATTTATCAGTTTAGCCGGTACGTATTATGTGACCATTACGGATACGGCGACAAATTGTACAGCCATTGACTCGGCTATATTGATCCTGTTTAACAACCCCACTACAACGATTGATGTAAACTGTCTCGGGCCCAACCAGCAAAATGCAGATGTGGATCTGACAGTAAGTGGTGGATTGGCTCCTTATACCTATCTATGGTCCAATGGAGCAATGACTCAGGATCTGACCAACGTTCCTCCGGGCACATATTCCGTCATCGTTACAGATGCCAATGGTTGTATGGCCTTTGACACAGCTATCGTTGCAGGATGTTGCGACCTGGTAGTGGTTTGTCCCCCAACGAACGGAGGCACCTTTACTTGTATCACAGGTGTGCCTGTCAATAATAACAACGTGGTGCAAGTCACACAGTTCTGTGAAAGCTTTACCATTTCTTCTTCTGACTCCAATAACGGCGGAACAGGTTGTCCGGGAAATCCGCTGATCATCACCCGTACGTTTACGGTTACAGATAACATAGGCAATACTTCTACCTGTACGCAGCAATATACAGTGATTGACAATGTCGCGCCAACCGTTTCATGCCCTGCGAACATCACGATTCAGTGTAATACCAGTACGCTTCCGGGCGCAACCGGAACTGCAACCGGAACGGACAATTGTGATGTCAGTGTGGCCATCACGTTTAGTGATGCAACAGTAAGTGGAGGATGCCCTCAGGAATTTACCATTAATCGTACCTGGAT
>CAZYHJ010000082.1:0-15117 GCA_964646645.1 uncultured Saprospiraceae bacterium
GGTGCTCCGTTTTCAGATCGGCATTCCATTCAAAATCAAGGGACATAATTTTCTTCGAATCATGATAGGAATCCCCCCTGCGCCAATACCCAAACGGTACGATGTCTTTGAAATGTTCGCCGTACACCGCAGGTTCCATGCATTCAATCCAGATACTCTTCTGGGTATGCTCAGGCATAGCAGTAATCACTGATAATACGAGATCAGCATACCGGTTCCGCACCTCAGGTGTAGGTTCTTCGTATAGCAGAATGTATGCAGCCATGTCAATCACGGCGACGGAAATCTTGTCCGCTCCTTTCGCCTTCAGCCCTTGAAGAATCTCTCTGGCTGCTTTCACATCTTTACGGCTGCTCTCCAGCATGGATTGCACCTCATCTTTGTTCAATCCAAGTCCCTCCTCTTTCTTATACCAGGTGACTTTGATCTGTACATCAGTATCCTTACTGTCCGCAAGTATGGTTTGCGTTTTTGAAGTAAAGGGATTCCTCGGGTCCAGGTCTACGATATTACCTACGATGGTGAGTTGCCCCGGCAGGTTCGTTTCCAGCCAGGACTCGAGAGTAGGTTTTTTGTCCTTTTTCTTTCCGCAACCAAATATTCCCATAAGTATTGCTGAGCAGATGAATAACCTTAAAGATAGGGTCTTGACATGCATACACAATCAGGTTTGTTCTTAGTCACAATTGCAGGGTAAAGGTAGAAGGGATTTTAACCGTTCCCGGTTAAATAATGTGAACGACAGGTCTGTGTCACTACATCAGCTCATCTGCCCCTTTTGCCCCTAAATCCCCTAAAGGGGACTTCAAGTGGAATAAGATTTAACTGGTCCCTTCTGCCATAGATCTCATCACCCCATGATCCCTTCTGCCCCTGTGATTCACGGCGTTCAGCAGCTCCCCTGTGTGCCTCGCAACCCCGGTGCCTATACACGTCCATGGTTATGGATCACTCCATCACCAAATCACTCCATCACCCACTGATTCCCTAATTATGTTGTAATTTTACCCCCATATCAGACAAACATGAAAATCACAGAAGAACTCATCGATACCATCCTCGACCAGGCCGAAAACGGATCATTGGAGCCCACGCCTTATATGGAAAGCCTCAAATATCTCCTGATGGAGGATGAAGATGTGGAATTGACGGAGGAAGATCAGGCCTACCTGATTTTCTTAGGCACCATCTGCCTCGAAGCCCTCAACCGCAGCGGCCAGTTCAAGAATATTGAAGACGAAGAGATTCTCTTTGATATGGAGGATGCCAACTGGGAAGCCTTTGATAAAGCAGAAGGAGACCTCGATGATTTTTATGATGCCATCGAAGCAGAATTTGACGAGAAGGACCTCCTCAACTTTCTTGCTTTCTCCATTCTCCCCACCGATGACGATGAGGACGAAGATGATGATCGCCCGGTCATGAGCTCTGAAGATGCCCAGATCCTCGGATTTGTGCGCGTCAAGGCGCTGATGGATGCGGTGATGATGCCTGAGGTCTGATCACTCTTACGCTTTTTCAACAGAAAGCTTAATAAAGAAGATTCACGATTTGTAAGTTAAACGGTTTAAAGGTTGGTGAGCGGAGTCGAACCATCACTCTTCAATCATCACTCTTCATTTTCAAACCTGCTTGTCGTTTGATACTTTCCTGATGCACCGCATTGAGATAGTTACTGATAAAGCCTTCACTTAATCCCTGTTCCCGACCCATCTGTTTTGCTTTTTCCAGGATTTCGTTCCACCGCTGCACCTGGAGGACAGAGATTTTATTGTGCTTTTTGTGCAATCCGATTTCTTCGCTCAGTTTCATCCGTTTGGCCAGCAATTGGATAACTTCAAAATCAATATTGTCGATCTGGTGTCGAATGGAGTCGAGGTATTCAATAAAATCACTGTCATCGGTCATTTCACGTTTGAAGTCGAGTTTATCGATGAGCAGCTTATAGGTGTCAGGGGTGATCTGTTGCATGGCATCACTCAACGCATGATCCGGATCACAATGTGTCTCGGTCATCAATCCATCATAGTTGAGATCTAAGGCGTATTGCGCTACGTTGAGCAGTTCTGTGCGATTACCACAGATATGGCTGTTGTCGCAGAACAGCGGAATATCCGGCATCCGTCTGCGCAGTTCGATCGGAATTTCCCAATAGGGTTCGTTCCTGAACATAGTCTTTGCATATGTGGAAAATCCCCGGTGAATGGCTGCGATATGATTTATACCAATCGCTTTGATGCGCTCGATGGCACCGATCCATAGTTCAAGATCCGGATTGGTTGGATTTTTGATCATCACAGGGATGTCAACACCCTTCAACGCGTCTGCGATTTCCTGCACGGAGAATGGATTGGCAGTGGAGCGTGCACCGATCCATAACACATCCACATCATAAGCCAATGCTTTTTCAACCTGGCGCGCATTGGCTACTTCAACGGTAGTGCGAAGACCTGTTTCTTCTTTCACTCGCTTCAACCAGGGCAATGCCATGGAACCCAAACCTTCAAAAACGCCAGGTCTGGTGCGCGGCTTCCATATCCCGGCACGAAAGAGATCAATATCCGATTCTACCAGACCACGCGCCGTAGCAAGGACCTGTTCCTCGCTCTCCGCACTGCACGGCCCCGCAATCAGAAAAGGCCTGTTATCCTTTTTAAGGAAAAGCGTCGATGTCTCCGGCTTTATTTCGTTAAGAATCATAATCTTGGCCGAAGGTAAAACAGAAAAAAGAGAATAGGGTTGTAAACAAATGTTAGGATTTGCCAGGCGCTGGTGCACCTGGACTGCGCTGCAAAAACTCCTCATAGAGCAAGGTCTGCCTGGACTCCAACGGTACATTCCATCCATTAATGAAGAGGTGCTTTATGGCCGTGGCGGGTTCAAACGGATCACCATCGGATACAAACAGATTTGCTTTTTTACCGGGTTCGATGGAACCAAGCTGGTCCGCAACTCCGAGGATTTCGGCAGGCACGATGGTCACTGCTTTTAAAGCTTCATCCCGACCCATGCCATACGTGGCTGCAAATCCCGCATTAAACGGAAGGTTGCGCACATTTTCAGCTTCATTGGTGCGGAGGGCAACCTTCACACCTGCCTTTTGCATGATGCCTGCATTCTTATAGGCCTGGTCATACGGATCCGTATCGCGTGTGGGCATGGACAAAACAGGACCGGTAATCACAGGGATGCCAGAGGCCGCAATCGAATCCGCCACACGCCAACCTTCAGACACACCGGTGAGTACAGCTTTTATTTTTTGCGTTTTAATCCATTTGATCGCCGCCAGAATATCTTCTGTTTTGTTGGCTTCAATAAATGCAGTCATTTCCCCTTTCAGCACAGGAACCAATGCCGCCATTTCCGGATTGTAATCTGCTTTACCTTGCATAGCTGAATCAATCGCTGCATACATCCGCACACGATCCCAGGTGTCATTCAGTTTTTTCAAGGCCTTCTCCGCATCTTTCTTTACATCTTCATCAGACCGGCGATCCCACCTTCCGCGTTTACCACTGGCAGGAAAGTTGATCACCATAGATTTAAAACCGGCATACATCTGTTCGGGGGAATACCCATGCAGATTGATCAATGCCGCTGTGCCTGGAAACAAACCACCTGAGGGTGCTGCGATAACTGTGGTCACGCCACTGACACGTGTGACCGGGATTAACACACTATTCGGATTGACGGCAGTCAATGCATCCATCTCCGGTGTGAGTTCGCCGATCTCATCATAATCCTGCGTGACAGAAATGGACTCAATTTCCTGAAGACCCAATCGGGTGCCACTATCAATCATGCCCGGATAGACCGTCAGGTCTTTGCAATCAATGACGACGGCATCCGCGGGGATTTTCACATCAGGGCCAACGGCTTCAATGATGCCATCCCGGATGATGATGGTCGCTTTTTCCAACCTGCCTTTTGTGATGGTCTCCACCGATGCATTGGTCAATGCAAAGGTCCCATAGGTAGATTTTTCAACTTGTTGCGCATTGGAGAGATGGATACTCATCCACATCACCAATAAAATCATAAGCGCTTGCGTACTCTTCATAACCTCCAGGTGTTAGTGGGAATGTGAATGTTCAAATTTTGTATCTCTCATGCAGCCTTCAATCATCTCATTACCATAGTATGTTGGTGTGGCTTCTTCGGGATCGACATACAGCCGCATATCTGCCGGATCATTGCCCTTGTCAAAGCGTACGATACCATCTACTATGGTCATCTGAGGAATAGCATAAATAGAAAGCGGATGATTGGAAAAGATAGCGATGTCAGCATCTTTCCCTACTTCAATTGAACCCACTTTGGTATCTATCCCCAATTGTCTTGCCGGATTGATCGTGATCAGAGAAAGGGCTTCATCATCTGTGAGATCTCCATAGCGCTGTGTTTTGGCCGCTTCGTGAAATAAGTGCCGAATGAGTTCGCCGCTGTCGCTGTTGATCGAAGTCACTACGCCATTGCGGGTGAGGATCGCCGCATTGTAGGCGGTAGAGTAGTACACTTCAAATTTATAGGCCCACCAATCTGAAAATACTGAAGCCATCGCCCCATACGCCGCCAATTCGGGAGCGACTTTAAATCCTTCATTGACATGCTGGAACGTAATTTTTTTAACCCCAAAATCATTGAGCACGCGCAGCAGCATCAGGATTTCATCCGCGCGATAGGAATGACATTGAATGATGATCTTACCATCCAGGATGTCAGCCATGGTTTGATACCGCTCATTATACAGCGGAGGTGCTGCGTTTGGATTTTTCTTTTTGTCATTTTCATACGCCAGCCATTTGTCCCGATAGATCCGGCCTTGCTCAAAGGCATCACGAATCACACGTTCAACACCCATCCGGGTTCTAGGCTGAACGCCTCGTCCTTCCCCATGCACACGAATGGGATTCTCTCCCAATGCAAATTTGATTGTACGGGCGGCGCCGTCAAACAGGTAGACGGAAGGATCCATTTCGCCATACCGATGCTTGATCGTTTGACACTGGCCACCGATCGCATTGGCCGAGCCATGCATGGCATGTGAGGTAGTCACTCCGCCGGCAAGCGCACGATATATGGACAGATCAAATGGATCGATAGCATCGCCGACTTTTACTTCAGCCGTGACCGGATGTGTAGCTTCATTGACCGCATCAATAGCGATGTGCGAATGCGCGTCTATTATGCCGGGCATAACATATAAACCGGTGGCATCGATTTCACGAATACCTGCAGGTGCCTTAAGCGTATTTCCAATCGCCGTGATTTTTCCCTTTTGCAACAGGATGTCTGTCTCTTCAAGCGTTCCTTTGGTAATCGTCAACACGGTACCGTTCCTGATTAGCAAATCACCGACGGGTGCTTGTCCTTTGATGATGCACACTGGCAGGATAAGCGCAGAAAGAATAAAGTATTTAATGGTGTATTTCATGGATACGGTTATTCAGGTTTTGAAATTCTTTTGCCGGTGATGGGAACCGTTCCGATCCCCGGGACATTAGCAGTGCCTTCAAAGGTTTCACCGGAGAGGGTGAGGTCAAATTCGACTTGAATCATTTGCCCGCCGGCATCAATATCAAACGTAAAGGATACGCTTTGACCGTCGATGACAATATTCTCCAGTTCATCATTGCCTGTGGTGATGTTATCGCCGGTAATCTTGCCGTTCAGTTGACCGTCTCCATCTGAAAATGACATCTCGCCTGTCTCCTGTTCGCCCTGGAAGTCGGTCGTATAAGCCCATGTTCCCAAAAGAATATGATCTGCTTCTGACGACTTGGTGGTTGTGTTAGGTTTCTTTTTTTCTTTGACTTCATACGCGTACAACTGCCCTTCCACAATCATGTATTTGATGGCCCAGTCTTTTTCAAAAACAGGTTTTGTGGAAATGATCAGGTTGGCCATTTTTCCGGTGGCGATGGTGCCGCAGTATTTTTGCACACCAAGCAGTTTCGCCGGATGCGTGGTAAGGGCATGTAATGCAACATCAGCAGGCAATCCATTTTCAATCATGGTGTTGATGTTTTTTGAAAAATCTCCGGGCTTGACACTCATGGTGCCAAATGAAAAGGGAATAGCAGAAGAGGCAAGGATTCCGGCTTGCTGATAATAGGCTTTAAGGCTCTCGGCTCTTTTCTTTTCAAAAGCTGCTTTTTCAGGATCTACAATGACGGAATCCGCATTGGAGAGGGTGTCCTGAGCTTCCGCCTTTATCTCCACCTTCGTTTCTTCTGGTTTGGTTTCCGGTGCCACAGGTTTAGGGCCTGGTTGTCCCGGCCCATCCTGTCCCGGTCCTTGTTTTGGTTTGTCATCCCCTTTGCTCTTGGCTTTATCTTCCGGAAGATCCAAAGACAGGATGAGTGGAATGTTTCCTGATTTAAATTTTTGTTTTAGATACCATGCTTCCTCTGCGTCTGCGATGACCATGTTAAGGTCAAGGTCATCTCGCAGTTCCAGTGCACGGCTTATATCCTTCACTTTCGGAGCCCTGAAATACAGTGGTATGGATTTATTCACAACAGGAATCAGGGCTTCGTGGGCCTGATTGTAAAGGGGTCTTGGAACCAGGGAAGCACTGGCATAAGCGGCGTTCTGATCGGCAGCCTGTCGGGCATTCTGTACCAATTCACGCCATTTGGCCATGATGGCAATGACGGTTGATGGATAACCGTTTCCGGATCCTGTCCATTGTGCATACATCGAGACATCTTCTTTCCAAAGCACTTGATCCGCATCTTTTCCTGCCAATACAATAAGTGCTCCCTGACCCGGAATCATTTTTCCTTTAGGAACGGAATGGGCTACTGCAAAACCTTGCGCGCGCCAATCCGATATTGATTTTTCAGCGGGATCCAGACTGGCCCTGACATGATTAAAGGGGGTGATGCCTGCTTCTTCCAGTGGAAGATTTCCTTCACTATCCACAGCAGGTTTTGAACCACCACGGTTACCGGGTCCACCCTGGTTGCCACGGTTATCCGTTTCATCACTGGATTTAATGCCTACATGAGAAAATGCATCGATAAAGGCCGGATAGACATAGAGGCTGTCTGCTGCTATGCGATATGCATCGGGGGGAATTTTTGTATCTGCTCCGACCGCTGTTATCAGCCCGTTCCGTAGCACAATCGTCGAGGTCACCGGCGGTTTTCCTGCCTCAGTCACGACCCTTGCATTGACCAGGGCGATACACCCCGTTATCTGGGGCAGATCGTCCTGCACAGGTTGGCCCCACAACGAAAGGGCAAAAAATAACGCCAGGACCGGCGTCAGGGTAATTCTCCTCATCACAGACATGATTGAATGGTGTGAGGCACAATTTAGGGAAAGAATTCTTTTTACCCTCCCTTCCCCTTTGCTCCCTTGCTCCCTTCCTCCTTTTTTTATGTCCGAAAAGATTATTTCTTCTAAATTTGGCCACTCACTTGTTAACCAACTAAAACAAATCGTCATGTTGAATTTCCCACACGATCTGAAATACACCTCTGAGCATGAATGGATCCGGTTTACGGATGAAAAAACAGCCGATGGCCGCCAGATCGCGGTGATTGGTATCACTGATTTTGCACAGAGCGAACTTGGTGAACTCGTGTATATCGAGGTAGACACGGTAGGGGACACCATTGCCAAGGATGCAGTGTTTGGTACCGTTGAAGCAGTTAAGACAACCTCAGACTTGTTTATGCCGGTGACGGGTGAAGTACTCGAATTCAACAGCGCCATCTCCGAATCCGGAGGTGATGATCCAGGTCTCATCAATTCCGATCCTTACGGAAAGGGCTGGATCGTTAAGGTAGCCATCAATGATCCGGGCGAACTGGACATGCTGATGGGAGAAGCGGCCTACAGGGAACTCGTTGGTGCCTAGGGTAGAGGGCATAGAGCAGAGGGCATAGGTCGCTGGTTTGACACATTCAACTTCGCTCAGTGCGGCGCTCCGCCTACCGCAAGTAGGGCAGAGAACGATCAACAATGCGTCCTTTCTGACGATAATACCTTGTTTTGTCCACAAATTCTAGTTAGAACTTACCCTCGCTTGGGTCGGATCGATTATAAGTTATTGTTTACATGGCTCAACGTGGGAAATCCTCTGTTCTCCCTTGGCTTTTGCCTGGCATCTGGGGTATAATCATTGTTATTCTTTCGTTGATGCCCGGTGGTCCCGGCAACATGGACATGTTTGGCATTCCGCATTTTGATAAAATCGGTCACTTTGGGATGTATGCGATCTGGACCTTTCTGATCCAATGGACGCTTTACCGACAAAATCCAGCAAAAGGGATGAAATTTCTTTGGCTGACCATCTTATTCGGGGCAGTCACGGGTATACTTCTTGAATTGGGACAACTCACTATGCACCAGGGACGGAGCTTTGAAGTTGCAGATATGATAGCCAATGCATTAGGAGCAGCGGCGGGCGCATTTTTGGTTACTTTTTTGGCAATGAAAAAAGTAACCTAAGTCTCATCAATGAAGAGAGCCAAACCGGTTTCCCAGCTTGGCTCACTAATTAGGCTATTCTATAGCTGCCTTTAATGGGTGTGTTAAAGTTGAGCCACCTTCTTCATCAAACCTGATTTCAGGTTGGAGGCTTTATTCTTGTGCCAGAGGTTACGCTTGGCTAATTTATCAATCATGCTGATTACTTTCGGCAAAAACTTTGTTGCCTCCAGTTTGTCCGTCATTTCACGGAGCTTGAGGATCGACGTACGGGTCGATTTCTTGTAATAACGATTGCGCAGGCGCTTGATGATGTCCTGGCGGATACGCTTCTTGGCTGACTTATGATGGGCCATAGTTATTGTCGATTAAAAAATGGTTGGCAAAGGTAGTGTTTTATTCGAGACTGCCTATACTATTTCTCAGTTTTTTACGCCCCCGCTGCCTGAATACTGTCCCCCTCCGCTTAGGAGGTTAGGGGCTTAGGAGGTTATTTCTCAACCCCTCACTCCCTCGCCCTCTTACTTTCTTACTCTCTTACCCTCTCACATTCTTACGCTCTTTCAAATTTACGTCATTATTTGACTATATAATAGTCAAATAATGACGTAAATTTGGTCCATGTACGACCACGCAGTACTCCACCTCGACCTCGATTCCTTCTTTGTGTCCGTCGAATGCCTTCGCGACAGCAGCCTGAAGGGCAAACCCCTCATCATTGGCGGGATGGGTGGTCGGGGAGTGGTATCCTCCTGCAGTTACGAAGCCCGCCGGTACGGGGTTCACTCCGCGATGCCGGTCAAGATGGCCCTGCGCCTCTGCCCGGAAGCCATCGTCCTGCGCGGGGATATGGATGCCTACACCAAACAATCCATGCTGGTTTCCCAGATCATCGATGATCAGGCCCCTGTTTTTGAAAAAGCCTCGATCGATGAGTTTTACCTCGACCTGACCGGGATGGACCGGTATTTCGGATGCTTTAAATGGTCGGCCGAGCTGCGCGAACGAATTATCCGGGAAACCGGTCTGCCGATCTCTGCCGCCCTCTCCATCAATAAACTCGTGTCCAAAGTCGGTACCGGTGAGGCCAAACCCAATGGCATGCGGGAGATTCCCACGGGAGAGGAACGGGAGTTTCTCGCCCCCTTATCCACCGGAAAAATCCCGGGGATCGGCAAGGAGACCTATAAGAAGCTCAGCTTTATGGGGGTGCGTACGATCCGCATACTCCGCGACATTCCGCCGCCCTTGCTCGAAAGGGAGTTTGGAAAAATGGGGAATTACCTCTGGGAAAGCGCCAATGCCATCGACCGCCGCCAGGTCGTACCCTACAGCGAACAAAAATCCATGTCCAAGGAGCGGACCTTCAGCGAGGATACTCTCGACATGAAATTTATCCGCAGCATGCTCGGGGCCATGGTGGATGAACTCGCCTTCGAACTCCGCCAGGATGCCCGCCTCACCAGTTGCATCACCGTCAAGATTCGCTATGCCGACTTCAATACATTTACCAAGCAACGCCGGATCCCCTACACGGCGCAGACCCGCACCCTCATCGCCCATGCTCTCGAACTTTTCGCTGACGTCTACGAGCGCCGCCAACTCATCCGGCTCATCGGCATCAAATTCAGCGGCCTCGTCAACGGCAACATCCAGCTGGATCTTTTTGATCACACCGAGGAGGAAATCTCCCTCCTGCAGCAACTCGACCACATCCGCAGGCGCTGGGGCAAGGGCTCCATCAACTGGGCCAGTTTTGTAAAACCAGTGGCCGCAAAGAAGTGAGAAGTGATAGTCCATTAAGCAATGAATTGTACATATATTTGTACATAATAAAGTACAATAAATGAAAGCAATCACCATATCCAGTCTCAGGAGCAGAATCAGTCACTATTTCAACCTGGTCACAACCTCATCAGAAGTATTGATCGTCCCACGATCAGGAGAAGACGATGCCGTGGTGATTATCTCGTTAAAGGAGTATAATGCCCTTACAGAAACCAACTATCTGTTGTCTTCCCCCACAAACCGTGAACGCTTGCTCGAATCATTAGCTCAACTGGCGAATGATGAAACAATGCCTTATACACCGTCAGAAACGGACAAAGCATGAAGATTGAATTCACCCTTTCCGCCTGGGAAGACTTCAATTACTGGATTCAATTCGATAAACAAAAAGTGGAGAAGATCAATCAATTGATCATGGATATTCGGCGCCATCCCTTTAAAGGGCTGGGCAGCCCCGAACCCCTAAAACACGAACTGCAAGGCTTCTGGTCCAGACGCATCGATCATGAACATCGATTAGTATATCGGGTCGTTGGCAAGCCAGGTGATTCGCTTACACTTCAAATCATCCAATGCCGCTACCACTACGGCGAGAAATAAAAAAGGGGAACGATTATTTCAGCGTTCTCCCTTTTTATATTTTACTCACAACTGACAACTGACGACTCATGGTTCGACCAGCTATGCGCATCCTCGGGCTACAGCTCACCAACCGCGTCTCTCTGCTCCTTGCTCCTTGCTCCTTGCTCTTTGCTCTCTGCTCTCTGCTCTCTGCTCCCTGCTCCCTGCTCCCTGCTCTCTGCTCACTTCACCAAATACACCACCTTCGTCAGCCACTTATTCGAATCAGGCTCCGTCCCCGGATCTGTGATATATTCTTCAATCACGGGTGCGAGTTGAGAAAGTTTATTTTGCTGGATATAAGCATCCATGGCTTCGTGTGCTTTTCCTACACCATTGTATCCGCCCATATAGTTAATGGTCAATGATTTTCCGGCAGGAAGATCGATGACTTCCATTCCTGCTGGTGCTTTCATGTCGCCTGAAAAGGCAACAGCGGCAGCAAGTTCAGTGGTGCTCGTTTGCATATCCCATTTGTAGTAAAGGGCACTGGGCGCACTCACAGGCTTGGCGCCGGCTTTCTCGAGCGCAGGAAAAATAGCTTCATAGCTTTTTCCATAAAATGCTTCCAGTTTATCAAAGGTCATTGTGCCGCGAATCCCTAAATATTTGGCACCTGCAAAATCGCCGGGCACCACTTCCATCGATGATCCACCTGATTTGGGTGCAGCAGCCATCAATTCAGTAAGCTTGGTCAGGCCTCGTTCAAAATCAGGCGCCATCATCTTGTCCATGTTCATAAACGTGGCGAAGATGCGGCCAACAAATCCGTTTTCACCCTTCAATCCCCAGGTCACCAAGGTACCCCCCGTAGTGTCTTTCAATGTGGAATACGAGGTAGCGTCACCTCCCATGGCACCATCGAAATGGAGTGATGTTTCAAAATATTTGTTCGCAGCATCTACAACTGCAATTGTTTGAGAGCCGGACCCAACTTTTTCTCCTTTCCAGGAAACGGATGCACCCACGGTGCCATCTTCACCAGAATACTCCTGAACCATAGCAGTATCCTTTTCCGCCCAGGGGGACCAGAGATTCAGATTCTTTAACTGACTGACGTATGGCCATACTTGGTCCGGGCTTCCGCTGACCACAGCAGAACGATGGACATCAAAGGATTTCGGCCCCGTAATGCCCAGGATGACAGCGATCAGGACCAGCGCGATCACCGCATACAGAAGGTACTTCAAAATTTTCATATGGATGTGATTTTTAAGGACATGAAGATACCTTTTTGTCTTTATATATGTTGCCCCGGTCATCCTTGAAAATTTGCTAATATTGGTTCCCTTATCAACACCACGCAATGAAAAAAACGTCGATACTCTACCTCTTACTTTTTACGGTATTCACTCTGTTATCCCTAGCCGGATGCGGCAAGAAGGAACAGCAAGCAGATGGCCCCGAACGCCCGAATCAACCCTGGGTATTTCGTTCCGTTCTGGACCAGCAACCCAGGATCCTCACCCTCGCCCTGCATGACAATATATGGGCAGCCTATCATACGGATAGTTGCTCACTCTATAAAGTCTGGAAAGGTCATGTCCACCTTCAGGGCGCTGTGTATGACAATGCACACGGCCCTCAACCGGTATCCATAGGGGATGGCTGGATCGTCAATCCGTATAAAAAACCATGGAGTGTGACCAAAGATGGGCAGGATATACTCAAGGAAGTAAAATACGCGGGCCACGTGTTGAGTAAAGGAAAAGCCGCATTGCGCTTTGATCTCATCTGCAATGATGGCAAGGTGATTCGTGTGGAAGAACAACCTGAATTTTTGGAAAAGGACGGACAAACAGGTTTCGAAAGAGTCTATGTATTGACCGGTGATCCCGAGGGATACGAAGTCAGCATCAAGCAACAAGTGACCTCCATTGCTTTGCCTCAAAACCTGAGCACGAATGGGAAATGGACAGTGGCTTCAGAAGACAAACAAGAATCAGAAGGAAGCCAGTTGCTCACATTAAATGGAACATTGGTTTTGTCTTACAAGGAGCCAACATATTTCAGGACATGGTTTGTGAGCAAACCTTCCATTGATAATCCAAATACAACAGGAGAAGCAGGGGAAGAAACGCTTCCGCTTGGTCAGCGATTAATCGCAAAGAATGATTGCAAGACGTGTCACAATGAAAAGGTGCAAACCATCGGTCCGGCCTACAAACATATCGCAGAGCGATATCCGTGGAATGAATCATCCGTAACGCTCCTGGCCAATAAGGTCATCACCGGTGGTGCCGGTATCTGGGGATCGCAGGCTATGAGCGCACATCCTGAATTGCCTCTTGCAGATGCGACGGAAATGGTGCGTTATATTCTGCGACTGGATACCACGGATGCAGGACAAAAAAATAACGAGGCCATAGCAGGGACACCATTGACCACAGAGATCAAAGACTTGAAGAATTCACTTCCGGGCCTTATCACCGAGGCATGGACCGGAGTGAAAGGATTAAACAATCTTCCTCCCTATGTGGCCTCAAAGCGCGGGCAACAAGCGGGTATACTCATGGCCTTTGATGATATCGATGGACGTGAATTTGGTGACCTTGATGAAGACTTTGTGTTGACTGCAAAGGGATATCTGTTTGCGGAAAAGGAAACGAAAGCTGGAATCCGCATCGTCAGCGATGATGGTTCAAGATTGACGATAGATGGCCAACTCCTTCTCGATAATGATGGTTTACATGGAGCTGAAAGTAAAGAGGCACAGGTAGTGCTCTCTCCCGGATATCATCCTGTCCTGTTGGAATATTTCCAGGGCAAAGGCGGACGTTATTTATCTCTCGAATGGAAGCCGGAAGGTGCTACTACCTGGGATGCGCTGCCAGGTGAGTTATTGTATCACGCTGCTGACGAACATTCCATCCTGAAAGGGAAGACACTGTCCATGTCACAGGGCAGAGTTATTCCTGGTGATCAATCATCCCTGGACGATGTTCATCCATCCTTCGATCTCACACAGGCACGACCTGATGATTTCCTTCCTAAAGTCGGAGGAATGGATTTTATGTCTGACGGTTCACTCGCGGTCAGTGTATGGGATCCATCGGGTGCGGTCTACTTGTTGACGAATGTGTCTTCAGGTGATCCCAAACAAATTAAAGTGAAGCAAATTGCTTCGGGACTCGCAGAGCCTTTGGGTCTCAAAGTCATAAACGATACGATCTATGTGATGCAAAAGCAGGAACTCACACGCCTGGTGGATACAAACGGGGACCAGGTGATTGATGAGTATCAGTGTGTCAACAACAGCTGGCCTGCTTCAGCTAACTTCCATGAATTCGGATTCGGATTGGCGGAGAAAGATGGAGATCTCTATGCCACACTCGCTATTGCCATTCAACCCGGTGGTGCATCAGGGTTAGGGCAGTTATCCAGCCGTGGAAAAGTGGCGCGTTTTGATATGCCTTCCGGTGAACTCACTTTTATTGCCTCCGGATTACGGACACCCAATGGTATAGGCATTGGTGTGGATGGAGAAATTTTTGTGGCCGATAACCAGGGTGATTGGTTGCCAAGCAGTAAAATTCTGCATGTAACCCAGGATGCTTTCTTTGGATGCAGATCTGTTGACTCCGCAGCTGTTGCTACGAAGACCGATAAACCACCTGTGGTATGGTTGCCGCAAGATGAAATAGGTAATTCACCCTCAACGCCAATCGCCATCAATGTCGGTCCGTACAAAGGACAAATGATCCATGGCGAAGTCACACACGGTGGTGTAAAGCGGGTTTTTGTGGAAAAAGTAAACGGCGAATATCAAGGCGTTGTGTTCCGGTTTATTCAAGGCCTGGAGGCAGGAGTGAACAGAATGACCTGGGGTCCTGATGGGGCACTTTATGTGGGAGGAATTGGTAATCCCGGTAATTGGCAGCAAACAGGTAAGTTATGGTACGGCTTGCAGCGACTAAAGTTTAATGAAAAGCCGACATTTGAAATGCTGGCCGTGCGTGCAAAGAGTGATGGACTTGAAATAGAATTTACGGAACCCCTGAACGAACGTGATGGCTGGGATCCGGCTGACTTTGAAATCAGGCAATGGAAGTACGTCCCAACTGTAAACTATGGTGGACCGAAAGTAGATAATGTGCCGCTGAAAGTCGTCGCTTCATCTGTTTCTTCCGATCGCAAAAAAGTCTCCTTAAAACTTGAAGGGATGAAAGCCGGTCATGTAGTATATGTTCATTTGAAAAAAGCTTACATCAGTCAAACAGGATTGCCATTGTGGTCAACCGAAGCATGGTACACCATGAATCAAAT
>CAZYHJ010000083.1:0-12949 GCA_964646645.1 uncultured Saprospiraceae bacterium
CCTCCTCCTTAATCTTTTCCAATCCGGTCAATGCATTTAATTCTTCCAGACTGTCATGCAGGATCTGTTCCTTTGATTTTCCGGTATCGGCAAGAACATGAGGAGCGCCTGTTCGTAAAAGAGTGGCATCTGTGATCACCTGGGCCTGACCTTCCTCGAATACTTCACCTACTTCAAAAGGCACAGTAGCAATAAGGGTATCCAGGAAAAGAATATCGATGGTGTACTTATCATTGAACCATGATCCGGTCGTTTGATTTCCCCATCCGGCCGCTATAGTCGTTATGTTTCCCTTGGTATTGGGCTGGATGTACGCGATATAGCTTTGACTTCCCTTTGGCTGACCATCACTATCCGCATAGAGAAAAATAATCTCCGCGTAATAATCCTGGATGATTTTGTTCCGGATATTGATCTCACACCATATATACCTGGTTTCCTTTTGGCTAAACTTACTCAGGTACTTCTTTTGTGGTAAGCTGGAGGCCTGGTTATCGCCTTCATATAAGCGAATAGATTCAATATCAAAAAAGAGGTTCTGATCTTTTGATGGTTGGCCGATATCTTCCACGTAAAAAAAGGCCTCCCCAACTTTTATCTCATCGAGATACACCTCCCAGACATAGTTCCCCTTTCTCCAGTAATCTCCGGGTTCTGCCTTTCCCCAGGAATGCCGGGCATAGACAATATTCTCATCCTTGAGCACTTTTCGCTTTTCCTCATAATTGCTCAATTCATTTCGCTGACTGCCATTGATGAAATAACATTTTGACCTCACGGACACTTCCCAGTCTGCCTCGTCAAAACGCTTATTAAAAAACGAGATCTCGGCCCGGAGATACGTAGTTTCCCATCGGTCAAAAACTTTACGATACTTCTTCGTGCTGTTGGCCATCCACTCATCCGAGGAATACATCTTGACCTCACGGAACTTATAGTTCATATTCATATCCGGCATGACGGGTTGTTCTGAAGGATTACTCATGGGTTCAAAAATACCAATTCGGAGACAACTGCATATATCCTTCAAAAAAGAGTCGTCCTAAGTTTAAAAACCAGATTGACACTTAAAATAAAATCTTTGGAACATCGTTTAACTACACAAATGACATCACACTCCTTTCCCATGATCCAAAAATTAACGATGCTCTTACTTCTCGCCTTAACGCTTTCCTCCTGTGAGAAAAATGAACAAATTCAAAGACGCATTTACTTTAATACATTTTCTTCTATTGACGCCCTTGACGATTTCGAACTTGGGCAAGGAGATATTTCGATTCTCGCCAAGGATGGTACCGATGAAAATGATGCCTGTCTCCACATCACCGGTTGGTGCACTTCACCAAATCTAACCATGGATCTCCACGCCACCGAGAGGCCCAGACTACTCAAGCTTACCGGCGACATGAAAAGCAATTATGGGGCTATTGTCTATCTGCAACTTCAGGGAATTGCAAATGACTACGTAAAACTGGAGACCTATGCCGATCTTTTCAAAGCCAGAAAATGGAATCACTATTCCAGTGGCGTGTTATCTGTTCCGGCTAACACAGGGGTTACCCTTTGGATCGATGCAGCCAACCAGACCGTAACTGAAACGTCGATCGATAATCTCGAAATTATCGTCCTTGAATAAATCCCCATTTTGAGGTATTCTACTTGCCATGATACGGTGGCATTTTTGACTCATCATTCATTATGATCAAAAATCCATCGTCATGACGAACAGACTTTCTTTATTATTGCTATTGATAGCGCTTAGTATTAGCCTCACCTTACTTAGCTGCAAGGATGACAAGGATGAAGCTCAACCTGAGATCATTTCCGCTGCGGGAGACATTACCGCCGCCATGGATGAATTCAACTTTAACAAACCACAGGAAACCGAATAACCCCAGTAAACACTATGAGAAAAGGGCAGCAGTCGCTGCCCTTTCTTGTTATACTTCTATGTGTTGTTTTACGCCCTATCTTTGCTTTCGTTTTACACTTTTTGATTTCATCACCACGCTGCTATTAAAATAAATTTAACCTTTAGGTAGTACATCCTGGATGATGAAGGCATTTTGGAACGAACGTTATGGCGGGGACGAATATGTGTATGGCCAACTCCCCAATGAATATTTCAAAACACAATTAGCTACGCTGCCTCCCGGCAAAATCCTCTTGCCAGCAGAAGGAGAAGGACGGAATGCCGTCTACGCTGCTGCACAGGGCTGGGACGTGTACGCCTTTGACCAGAGTGAAGCCGGCCAGCGCAAGGCAATGGCACTCGCACGTAAAGCGAATGTAAAAATCCATTACGATGTCCTGGATGTGCGTGAAGTATCCTTTCCTCCTGATACTTTTGATGCTATTGCGTTGATCTTTGCACATTTTCCGGCCTCGATCAGACCTGTGGCTCATCAACTATTGATACCGCTGCTCCGACCAGGAGGTACATTGATTTTTGAGGCATTCAGCAAACAGCAGATCTATTACCAGCGACTCAACCCTAACGCCGGTGGACCTCGTGATACAGATATGCTGTTTGATGAAACTGAATTACGACGGGAATTTGAGGGAATTACATTTACGAAAATCGAAGAAAAAGAAACCATACTGGACGAAGGTCCTCATCACTCGGGAAAAGGCATGGTTCTGCGGGGAATCGGCACTAAATTATAATACCATGGAAAGGCACAACATCAGACAAACTACACTGCATGGATTGAGCAGACCCAAGGTGGCTGCCCGCTTACACACATTGCTCAAGGAGATGCGCAAGGCCGAGAAGAATTTTTCAACCACGTTAGCCGGACTCCATGACCACTATAAACTGAGCGGTGCCAATCTCATACACTATCTCGTACTGCGCAGCAGTGAAATCCGTGAGATACAGGAATTCCTTCATCATATCGGTCTTTCATCCCTGACCAATTCTGAGAGTCATACACTTGCCCAGGTCCAATTGGTCCATGACTGGTTGAAAGCAAAAGAACCCCAGCCCAGAAAATTCAACTCCTGCACCTACCAGGAAGCATCGCGGCTACAGTTGCTTCATACGGAGGAGTTGCTGGGTGTAATGCCCGGTCAGGACAGGCCTCACATTATGGTTACATTCGATGCCACGTTGATGCAGGACAGAAAACTGGTGGAAGACATGCTCAATGCCGGAATGACCGTAGCGAGGATTAATTGCGCGCATGATTCGAGGGAGATTTGGCTTAAAATGATACAGGTCCTCCAGAAAGCAATGATCAAAACCGGGAAGCGTTGTAAAATCTATATGGATCTGGCCGGTCCAAAAATCCGGATCAAGAGTATCTCTTCAGGGAAAACGCAGTCAACGGACAAACTTGAAGTTCGTGAAGGCCAGGAATTGATCCTCACGCATACGGATTTCTATAAGGGCAAGAAATTAAAGAAAAAGAATGTCCTCTGCATAGAACCTAAAGAATTGCTTGATATGGTCAGAGTGGGCGAGCATATTTTCTTTGATGACGGAAAGTTTGAAGCCAAGGTCACAAAAGCGGGAACCGGAGAAGTGTGGGTTGACATTGTCAGGATCTCCGCTAAAAGTCATTTTCTGAAACCTGAACGGGGTATCAACCTGCCGGATTCAGAACTGACTATACCCACGCTGACGGATGAGGACAAGAGCAATATCCCTTTTGTATGTCAGCATGCGGACATGGTCGGTTATTCCTTTGTCAGTTCCACAGAAGACATTGAACTCCTGCGGGGCGAACTCAATAAATATAAAATCAAAAAGAAACCTTCGATCATTCTGAAAATTGAACGTTTGTCCGCCATCCAAAACCTACCGGCTTTATTGATCAATGGCATGAAAGATGAGGCCTTTGGCGTAATGATTGCCAGGGGAGATCTGGCCGTAGAAATAGGGTTTGAACGACTGAGTGAGATCCAGGAAGAAATCCTTTGGATTTGTGAAGCTGCGCATGTGCCGGTGATTTGGGCCACGCAGGTATTGGAAACGTTGAATAAAACAGGTTATGCCACCCGGTCAGAAATCACCGATGCGGCCATGAGCGGACGAGCGGAATGTGTTATGCTCAACAAAGGACAACATATTGTCAAAACCATTAGGACATTGGACGACATCCTGATGCGGCAACAGGGGCACGTTAATAAAAAACGATACATTATGCGGCCGTTGAGTATTGCGAAGACCTTCATACAAACGTAATTTTAATCGTATGAATCATCATATCTTATATTACTTACTGATCAGCTTGTTTTTCCTGGAAACTATTACTGCTCAGGAGCAAGGGCTACCCATGGATTGGGCGAACTTAAATCATTTCAGCCATGCAAATCATTCCCTGGGGGATCCCGCTCCTGATGAAAAAAGGGTCGTCTTTATGGGCAATTCCATTACTGAAGGTTGGTTGCTTCAGGATCCCTCCTTCTTCCAGAAACGTCCATACATCAATCGCGGAATCAGTGGACAGACCACCCATCAAATGCTGGTTCGGTTCCGCCAGGATGTCATTGATCTTAAACCGGCAGTGGTGGTCATCCTTGCAGGTACTAATGATATCGCGCAAAACATGGGACCGACTACGCTTGAAGCAATAATGGACAATATTATTTCAATGGCCGAATTGGCTAAACATCATAAAATAGAGGTTGTATTGTGTGCTGTCCTGCCGGCCTATGATTATAACTGGAGGCCGGGTCTTGAACCAGCTGAAAAAATAACCGGTCTCAATCGGCTGATCGAACGATATTGCGAGGAAAGCAAGATTGTTTTTGTGGACTATCACACGCCTATGGCAGATGATCGAAAAGGATTAAAATATGAATATGGTGAGGATGGAGTCCATCCCAATCGAAACGGATATAAAGTGATGGAGCCATTGGTGGAAGAAGGTATTCGCAAGGCGTTGCAGTGAATAGCGATTCATGCACTAGAAGAGGATTGTAAAGAGCGCTACAACATAGGTCAGGATCAGAATGCAGACCACGAAAAGGAACAGCAGGATGAGAAACCTTAAGATCAACTTCCATCCACGGTCCAGGTAAAATCTGCGCATGGATAAATACAAGTAAATCATCGGATAAAATATCCAAAACAAGACAAGGGTGAGAATAATCATCTCCGGGATTTCGATGTTGATTTTCCCGAGTGACCACATGATCAACATAAGAACCAGGAATGCGGAAAAGAGATATGCATAGTGATAGATCGAAAAAATAAAATGCTCCACATACCGCCTTCGATTTGACCCGATATATAACACTTGCAGAAAAAGGGCAAAAAATGGAAGACTCAGAAAAAAGAGTTGAGGCAGTGTGTGCAAAAGTTCATCCAAAATGGCGGTAGAGGCCTTCACCTGATTGTCTCCATACTTTTCCTTCATTTCTTCTCTTTTCTTTTCCATCCGCTGATTGTAATACTGTTCAAACCATCCCTGATCACCGGTAGTGTCCTGCATATCTCCAAAAAAGTCAATTTCGACATCGTGATCATTTGCGTCATTGGCAGCGGAGGAATCGCGACCAAGACTATCCTGAAGGGATTGCAACAGCGCATTGATTTGAAGTGTATCCGGAGAACCGGTCCTTAGTTGCTTTTCTGTTTGCAAAAAGGATATCCGATGCCTGATCCCATCAGGTTTTGATTTCGAGGTCACTTGAATCGTATCACCCACCAGGAAAAAAAGTACCAGGAAAAAAACTGTCGATGTGAAAATGTAAAACCGAATCGGGTCAAGAAACTTCCTCCGTTTGCCCTCCATGTATTCCAGGGCTGCATGGCCAGGACGGCGCATCAAGGTTTTGAGCGTCGTCCACAATTTGCCATCATAGTGAAACAAATCCTGGACGTAATGTATGACCAGGTGGATGGCTGAATCATTAAAGTTTATGTTCTCCTGTCCGCAATGACCGCAATACCTGTCTTCAACTACGTTCCCGCAATTCAGGCAAAGCTTTTCTTCCCGGAGTTTGTGATGCGTCATAATGGATAAATCCTGCCCAAATAAAACTAATATTTAGGGGATTAACGGGCGGCAAAAATGACCGGTGAGTCGTTACAACTTTATCAGGCTTAAGAAGACGGAATGCGCCTGACGCTATTTCCTTTGTTTTGTTCAGGAAATATGGCCCGCTGAATGGGTCAGAGGATCTGGCTTTAAATATTTTGGTCCTGGAAGACACATAAAGACTTTTTAAGGAATTCGTATTTTTGAGCAGCTAATTAACTATATTGCTACTTGTTTACAGGAGCGATATTTGAGGACAAAGGCATTCTGAGCGCACCACACCGGCACAAATAACAACTATCTGATTGATAGTAAATATTTTATACTTTAAAACAAAACCAGACTTATGCGTACATTATTACTTACCCTGGCATCAATCCTGGTGCTTTCGAATCTGCAGGCTCAGCAGGACGAGCGGGGCTATTTTGGACTTAAGGCAGGCGTAAATCTGTCTGATATCAGGTCAGCAAATCCATTTACAAACGGGGATAATCTCGATACAAAAACGGGATTGGTCTTCGGTGGGTTTTATCACCTGGGTTTGACTAAGGCGCTGGCTATCCAACCTGAGCTGCTCTATTCCCAAATGGGGGCTAAGTATGCTGCAAATACCTCCTCCACTTTGAGTTCAGCGGGCCAGATGAACCTCAATTATCTTTCCATTCCGGTACTGATTAAAGTGAGCCCATTCAAACCACTTGGTTTGTTTGCCGGCCCACAATTAGATTATTACCTGTCAGGAAAGGCTGATTTTGATGGTGATGTTGACGATGAGGACCTCTCTTACGGGGACTCCGGATCCAGCCTGACTTTCTTTTCAGTGACTGCCGGTGCAGAAATCCGTCTGTTTAAATCAGTGGGTATCTATGGCCGTTATATCTACGGCCTTTCTGATATCACAGGAGGGGAAATTGGCGATGCTTTTACTCAAGGTTCGGATCTCTACAATGACGCCATCCAGGTCGGTCTGACCATTGGATTCCCTGGCAAGCCAAAAGAAATGGCGGAAGAAACCGCTATGACCATGGCTCCTCCGGTGGATACGGATGGTGACGGTACACCTGACTTGTATGATAATTGCCCAAGTGTAGCTGGTTCAGCTAAGTATAATGGTTGCCCAGTACCCGATACTGACGGTGACGGTATCAATGATGAATCTGACAAATGCCCCGCATTGTTTGGTACATCTAAATACAATGGCTGCCCGGTTCCTGATACCGATGGCGATGGTTTCAACGATGAAGTTGACCAGTGCCCAACACAAACTGGATCACTCAAATACAATGGCTGTCCTACACCTGATACGGATGGTGATGGCATCAATGATGACAATGACCGTTGCCCGAATGAACGCGGAACAGCTGCTTACAATGGCTGCCCGGTTCCTGACACCGATGGTGATGGTATCAAGGATGATATGGACAAATGTCCTCGTTACCCTGGCGATGCCGCTAATGGCGGATGTCCTGATATGACCATCTATTTCGCCAATGCGGAACCTACCCTGACTCCAGACGACAAACAGCGTCTTGACAAGGCATTGGAAATCATCAACGATAATCCAGGCACCAACCTGATCATTGAAGGTCATGCCAGCACCGTTGGCGATGCCGCTATGAATAAGAAATTATCCCAGAAGCGTGCTGACAACATCATGGAATACTTTAAGTCCAAGGGTGTTGCCGCTGAACGTTTATCCGCTGTTGGCTATGGTGAAGAACAACCGATCAAGGGCGCCACTGCCGCTGAAGGACACCTCCTCAGCCGCAGGGTAGTCATCAAGGTGAAACAATAATTCGGATTTACTCCAAATAGAAAAACCCGGCTGCGATACAGCCGGGTTTTTTATTTTCATGTACATGAAGATAGCCTGGAGCAATACTCTCCATCGTGGTCTCCGGACGGTAAAGGGTTAGCGTATACCGGTGGGGATAAAACCAATTATGATATATGGTCAATCCATCTTTCAACGGGTAAGCGCCTTCAATTAACTACCGCGGCCAAACGGGACGAAATGCCGGTTTGGATAAAAGAGTAGATAAAAAAAGGGAACCAACCTTCGTTGATTCCCATGTAAAACTTGAGTTGACCTCCCAAAAAGAAAACTCTTATTGGGCAGGTGTAGCAGCAGGGGCTGCGGCAGGCATTGGAGCGTCATTATTCCACATATCCCGGATGGCTATATATTTTCCATCCCTCAATTCAAATAACGTCATATACTTGCCTGTTCTGATCACATTACCGCTTTTGTCCTTGACGGTGGATGTGCCTGTTTCTGTGGCATAATTTCCTGCTGCCCAAATGCCTGTCGTTTCAAATGAAACGGTCGCACCAGAGGTGTCGGAAGAAAATTCCTTTTGGATACCGGCTTTAATCGCATCCATACCGACGCGGGTAGGTTCATCATTGGCCATGCTCTGGGCATCTGAAGCATAATAGGCCGCCACTCCTTCCACATCCTTGGCATTACTGGCTACGGCATAAGCTTGCTCCATGGCCATGATCTGGGCTCTCACAGAGTCCTGATTGATTTCAGGCGCGTGTACGTGTCCCTCTCCGGGAGCACAGGCATTAAAAATGGCAAAGACTGGAATCGCAAGGATTCCCCAAAAGATTCGTTGGTTCATGATTGTTTGTTTTGAATACAAAATAGGTTTCTTTTCAGACATATCATGATTTATTTAAATGTATTTATCAGCCAAGGCTTACAGAAAAAGGCCATGGCAAAAGGACATTTGCTATGACACCGGTCATGGCCATTAAAAATAATAGTCATTGCTATTGAATCCTGCACAACCTACTTTTAAGACGTGGGATTGATGAATGTGAGATAAGAAATTATTTAAATCATTTTAGCCATGAAAAATATATTGTTATACCTCATGATCATGCTGGGGTTTGGTTTTCTGGCATGTGAAAAGGACGATGAAGTAAGGCCTTTTGTGGATTTTGCCGGGACGTGGGAGAGTGTGCCTGATTATACAGCGGGCGTGCATACCGTTGCATACCCTGATGGTAACTATGAAATTCCGAAAGAATACAAAGTTTCGGGAAGTTGCGACTACATGGATGGTATTGATCCGGAGAAAAGTTTTTTCAATACTATTGATCCGGAATGGGATCCGCTTATTAATGGCTTCAGAGGAGAGGCCATTATGACCCTCAGCGCCCCTAATGGTGACAAACTCTACCTGGAAGGAGAAATCCTGATTTTCCAAACCCACTATAATGAAGCCTACTTTAATTTCACGGGTGGTGAAGGAAAATTTAATGCTGCTGAAGGATGGGTTAAAGCTACAGGTCAGGCCAATCCGGACAACGGGCATAACTATATGGAAGCAGCCGGAAAAATCAATGAGCCCAAGAAGAACTGAGTTGCTTCTGCACTGCCCACAGCATGTTGATCTTACCCATCTATTCCAACCAACTACGATACGGTAAGTGATATAGCAAATGCGTTGAGCAAACGTTAAGGCCTTATCAGGGTCTTCAACAGACCGCCAACTACAGGAATGATTCCAGTGGTTGGCGGTTGTGTTTTGATTCAAATCATTAATTAGAGTGACCTTCCTCATTCACTTTATCTCTTCGTCCCTTGAACTTTAAACTCATTATGCAAAGGGATAGAACAGAACTATTATATGCCTCGGCGGATGAACTTTTGGTTCAGGCAGAACATGAAGGTGAAAAAGCGGAAGAGGATGTGATTACACATCTCATCTGCCATCACTCCCGGTTGGCGCTGGCCAACTATCTGGCAGGATTCCTGTTGCGGAAAGACGTCCCTGTTCATCATCCAGTCACACTTTCAGTTTTATTAGAACAATGCAGAGCATTGGATGCCCGGTTCGATCAGGTGGATCTTTCTCCTGTTCACTGCAGGCACGAAACGCACGACTTTAAGTATTGCTTAGATGCGCTGCAGGTGGACGCCTGTCTGCGTGTCGCGCAACAGGCCCGGAATATCATTAAAACAGACTCCCCGGCTTACTGATGACAAACTAACCAGACCTGATGCCATTTTTTCCCTTTCCATCTCAACTTAATTATTCTCAACGGCTATCCCAGTACATCATTTGAATATGGAACCATCTATTAAAGACCTGACCTTTCACCCTGACCTTGGAACTCACGAATCAGGGACAGGTGCGAAACGAAATCAGCGCCCTGTGTACACTGATTTCCTGCCTCCGTGTAACAATGCATGTCCGGCAGGTGAAAACATCCAGGCGTGGTTGTCTCTTGCCCAGGAAGGAAACTATCATGATGCCTGGCAGAAACTGATTGAAGAAAATCCAATGCCGGCGATTCACGGCAGAGTATGTTATCATCCTTGTGAAGACGGTTGTAACCGGGCCTTCGTAGATCATGCCGTCAGTATTCATGCCGTGGAGCGCTTCCTGGGTGATCTGGCCATTGAAAAGGAATGGGTTCCAATCATCAATGCCGAATCCTCCGGAAAAAAAGTCATGATTGTAGGTGCCGGACCAAGTGGATTATCTGCAGCTTATCACCTTCGGCGCTTCGGTCATCAGGTGGATGTGTATGAAGCAGGTCCATTGCCGGG
Source organism: uncultured Saprospiraceae bacterium (assembly GCA_964646645.1). Lineage (GTDB taxonomy): Bacteria > Bacteroidota > Bacteroidia > Chitinophagales > Saprospiraceae > Opimibacter. The sequence goes on from CAZYHJ010000083.1 coordinate 10,558, forward strand.
TGGGATGATGCATTTCGGTATCCCTGCGTACAGGTTGCCAAGAAATATCTTAATGGAGGAAATCAAGCGCATTGAAAAAACAGGTGTGCGTATCATCCTGAATCACAAAATTGAGGATGTACTGGCAAAGAAAAAAGAAGGAAACTACGATGCGGTATTTATCGCGATCGGTGCGCACATTGGTAAAAAAGCAGCGATCCCGGCAAGGGATGCGGGGCAAATACTTGATGCCGTCACCTTTATCAGGGAGGCAGAACTTGGGAAGGCGCCAAAGCTGGGCAGAAGGGTCGCTGTCTATGGTGGCGGAAATACGGCCATGGATGCGGCGCGTGTAGCAAAACGACTTGGCGCAGATGAAGCGCTGATCATCTACCGGCGCGATCGCGAACATATGCCCGCTCATGATTTTGAGGCAGATGAAGCCATGGGTGAAGGTGTAAAAATTCATTGGCTGCGAACCATCAAACAAATCGATCAGCAGTCCATCACCGTTGAAGTCATGAAGATTGTCGATGGCAAACCTGAACCTACCGGTGAAATTGAAACCCTTGAAGCCGATTCACTTATCCTTGCCCTGGGCCAGGACACCGATACCGGGTTTCTCAGGAATATACCAGGTATACTTTTTAAAGATGATGGAACCGTCATCGTGAGTCCAACGATGATGACAGGGGCTGAAGGCATATTTGCAGGGGGCGACATGGTGCCTGGCGACCGAAGTGTCACCATCGCCGTGGGACATGGCAAGAAAGCGTCAAGATTTATCAACGGGTATCTCACCGGCAAAGCATATGAAAAAACGGGAAAACATCCCGTCGTTGGTTTTGAACACCTGAATGTATGGTACAAAACGGATGCGCCAAAAAAAGAACAACCCCACCTGCCCTTATCACTGGCTACGAAGGACTTTACAGAAATCGTCCAGGGATTGACGGAACAGGAAGCACGATTTGAAGCAGGCCGGTGCTTCTCCTGTGGCAATTGTTTCGAATGTGACGGGTGCTATGGTGCCTGTCCCGAAGGTGCTGTCATAAAGTTAGGGGCCGGAAAACGATATCATTTCAATTACACACTCTGTACCGGTTGTGCGGTATGCGCTGAACAATGTCCGTGTCATGCCATAGAAATGCATCCTGAACCGGCAACATCACTTGAGTAGAATATTTACCATGACTGTCATGCAAGAAAAGAAAAACGATCATAGTACACCCCTTGCCGCCACGCTGGATGGTAATGAAGCAACTGCATACATTGCTTACAGGGTAAATGAAGTATGCGCCATATATCCTATCACTCCTTCATCCGCTATGGCGGAATTCGCGGATGAATGGTCCGCCAAAGGCATAAAGAATATCTGGGGTAATGTGCCTGATATTATGGAAATGCAGAGTGAAGGCGGCGCTGCAGGCACCGTACACGGGGCATTGCAGACCGGAGCATTGACCACAACGTTCACTGCATCCCAGGGGCTGATGCTGATGTTGCCCAATATGTATAAAATCGCCGGCGAATTAACGTCAGCTGTTTTCCATGTAGCTGCGAGATCCTTAGCCGCACAAGCGCTCTCCATCTTTGGCGATCATCAGGATGTGATGGCTGCCCGAACGACCGGTTTCGCAATGCTGAGTTCAGCCAGTGTGCAGGAAGCCCATGATATGGCCCTTATTGCACAGGCCGCTACGTTGGAGTCGCGAATTCCATTCATCCATTTCTTTGATGGTTTCCGGACTTCGCATGAAGTCAATAAACTATTCCTGATCCCTGATTCCATCATACGGGAGATGATCGATGATCAACTGGTATTTGCACACCGGCACAGAGCATTGAACCCTGACAGACCATTTATCAGAGGCACCGCACAAAACCCTGATGTCTATTTTCAAGGCAGAGAATCTTCAAACACATTTTATGATTCATGCCCCGACATCGTGGATGCCGTGATGGAAAAATTCAGGAAACTTACAGGTCGTGAATATCATCCCTTTGAATATTATGGCGCATCAGATGCTGAACATGTCATCGTCATCATGGGGTCAGGTAGTGAAACCGTAACCGAAACCTCTGCGCTCCTGAATAGAAATGGTTATAAAACCGGAGTCATCCAGGTGCGTCTGTTCCGACCATTCTCTCTAAAGCATTTGCTGAAGGTATTGCCCTCCACGGTTAAAAAAATTGCGGTATTAGATCGAACCAAAGAACCCGGGGCCAATGGCGAACCATTATACCAGGACATCGTTACCGCTTTGGTTGAGGCTTTCCATCAAGATCAACTTCCGTCCATTCCGAAAGTGATCGGCGGACGATATGGATTATCATCAAAAGAATTTACGCCTGCGATGGTCAAGGCGGTTTACGATGAACTGATCCGTCCGGAGGCCAAACACCACTTTAC
>CAZYHJ010000083.1:13049-14964 GCA_964646645.1 uncultured Saprospiraceae bacterium
ACCTGCTTCTTTGCCATATCGGGTGTATTGCCAAAAGATGTGGCCATCTCCCATATCAAGAAGGCCATAGAAAAAACATATTACAAGAAAGGGAAAGCGGTCATCGAACAAAACTTTAAGGCGGTAGATCAAACCCTTGAACATTTGTATGAAGTGCAGGTGCCAGCTTCCTCTACTGCAAAGACGGAAGTAAGTGCATTGGTTTCTGAGAAAGCCCCCGATTATGTAAAAAAGGTGGTCGTTAAAATGATGGAAGGTAAAGGGGATGAATTACCTGTAAGCGTCATGCCTGTAGACGGGACTTATCCATCCGGCACTACAAAGTGGGAGAAGCGAAATATTTCCGACATGGTCGCACAATGGTCACCTGACATTTGTATTCAGTGTGGAAATTGCAGCTTTGTCTGTCCTCATGCCGTGATCAGGGCAAAATTTTACCATCAGGAAATGCTTGAAGCCGCACCTGATGGATTTAAATCTGCGCCGATCAATGCCCGCGGATTTCCGGAAACAAGATACACCCTGCAGGTCTATGGTGAAGACTGTACAGGATGCAACCTTTGCGTTGATGCCTGCCCGGCCACCGATCCTATGGATCGCAGCCGCAGAGCGATTAATCTTGGTCCGATTCTTCCTGATCTGGAACAGGAGCGAAAAAATATCACCTATTTCGAATCCATTCCGTTCAACGATCGTTCGACACTCAATTTTTCGATCGTACATGGCGCCCAGTTTCTTGAACCGTTGTTTGAATTCTCAGGGGCATGCGCGGGATGTGGAGAAACACCTTACATCAGATTATTAACGCAATTGTTTGGTGATCGGTTACTGGTGGCCAACGCTACCGGATGCTCTTCCATCTATGGAGGCAATCTTCCGACTACTCCATGGACAAAAAATGATGCGGGACAAGGCCCTGCGTGGTCTAATTCCCTATTTGAAGACAATGCGGAATTTGGCCTGGGCATGCGATTATCAACGGACAAACATCTTATGATTGCCCATGATCTGCTTCAACAGCTGGCCCCGGCATTAGGCGAAGATTTTGTCCATGATCTCATCCATGCTCCGCAGAAACTGGAGTCAGAAATTGCGGCTCAGCGGCTGCGTGTGGATATATTGAAAAACAAACTGGCTTCAATGCCTTCGCCTCTGACATCAAATCTACTATCGGTAGCAGATCACCTGGTGCATCGCAATGTTTGGCTGATTGGTGGAGATGGCTGGGCGTATGATATCGGAGCAGGAGGGCTTGATCATGCTTTGGCGAGCGGCAGAAACATTAATGTCCTGGTGCTTGACACCGAGGTGTATTCCAATACCGGAGGACAGATGTCAAAGGCCACGCCAACAGCTGCCACCGCAAAATTTGCTGCAGCAGGTAAGCGGGTAGGTAAGAAGGACCTTGCGTTACAGGCGATCTCTTATGGCAACGTTTATGTCGCGCAAGTGGCCATGGGTGCTAATCCGCAACAGACATTACTAGCTATGCGGGAAGCTGCAGCATATGATGGTCCATCCCTCATCCTGGCTTATAGTCATTGCATCGCGCATGGAATTGATATGCAAAAAGGTATGGAACAGCAGGCCAACGCTGTGGCCAGCGGCTACTGGCCCCTGATACGGTATAATCCGGTGTTGCGTAAAAACAATAAGAACCCGTTTGTACTGGATTCACCGCGACCAAGGATTAGTCTGAAGGACTATGCTTACAAAGAACTCAGATATAAAGTGCTCAATCTCACTAATCCGTCAGAAGCTGAGAAGTTAATAGCCCTGGCGCAGGAAATAGTTGATCTCCGGTGGGAAACGTACGAGAACATGGCGACAAGTGGTGCGGAGAAGTTCCAGCCGGTGCTGTAGAGCAGAGAGCAGAGAGCAGAGAGCAGAGAGCAGAGAGCAGAGAGCAGAGAGC
>CAZYHJ010000084.1:0-14623 GCA_964646645.1 uncultured Saprospiraceae bacterium
TGATCACTTGTGTGGCCGTTGCTGTGTTACCACAACCATCATCCGCAGTCCACGTCCGTGTGATGGTGTATTCATTTGGACAGGAACCGTTTGTTGTCACATCTGCAAACGTCAAAGTCGGTGTGCTGCAATTATCTGTAGCTGTCGCTGTCGCGAAATTGGGTGTACCAGAACACTCAATCGTGGATGGACCGGGCAAACCGCTGATCACCGGAGGTGTGGTGTCATCAATGGTAAATACTTGTGATGCAGTGGCAGTATTGCCACAATCATCCGTTGCCGTCCAGGTACGGGTAATGGTATATTCATTAGGGCATGATCCATTGGTGGTCACGTCCGCAAAGGTGAGCGCAGGTGTGCTGCAATTGTCGGTGGCGGTGGGCGTCACCCAGCTTGGTGTGCCCGAACACTCAACCGTGGAAGGACCCGGCAAAGCACCAATCACAGGAGGTGTGGTATCGTTGACATTAATCACCTGTGAAGCTGTAGCGGTATTTCCACAATCATCTGTGGCGGTCCAGGTTCTTGTAATGGTATAGGCATCCGGACATGAGCCGGCCATGGTCGCATCGACAAAGGTCAAAGCAGGTGTTGCGCAATTATCTGTGGCTGTCGGGGTGGCAAAATTTGGTGTACCCGAACATTCAATAGTCGAAGGTCCTGGCAGACCACTGATCACCGGAGGTGTTGTATCATCCAATGTGATCACCTGTGATGCTGTGGCTGTATTTCCGCAACCATCATCCGCCGTCCAGGTACGTGTAATAGTATAAGCATCAGGACAAGATCCGGCCATTGTAGCATCTACAAAGGTCAACATTGGGGTTCCGCAATTATCCGTAGCTGTTGGAGTCACCCAGTTTGGAGTGGCAGAACATTCAATCATGGATGGACCAGGCAATCCACTGATCACCGGAGGAGTAGTATCATCTACGGTGATGGTCTGCACGGCGGTGGCTGTATTTCCGCATCCATCATTTGCGGTCCAGGTGCGGGTCAGTGTATATGCACCAGGACACGAACCTGCCATGGTGGCATCAACAAACGTTAAAGTGGGTGTAGCGCAATTATCCGATGCAGTCGGATTGCCCCATGCCGGTGTGGCATCACATTCAATTGATGACGGACCAGGAACACCTGAAATGGTAGGTGGTGTGGTGTCGTCTACATTGAATACTTGTATGGCTGTAGCCGTATTGCCGCAATCATCTGTGGCGGTCCATGTTCGCGTGATCGTATATTCATTTGGACATGAGCCATTGGTTGTTACATCCGCGAAAACCACTGCGGGTGTACTGCAATTGTCCGTCACCGTTGGGGTAACCCATGAAGGTGTTCCCGAACATTCAATACTGGATGCACCTGGCAAGCCACTGATCACCGGCGGCGTAGTGTCATCCACATTTATGGTTTGAACGCCAGTCGCTGTGTTTCCACATGCGTCCGTGGCCGTCCATGTTCGTGTTAACGTATAGGCATCTGGACAGGAACCTGCCATGGTGGCATCGACAAATGAAAGTGATGGTGTTGAGCAGTTATCGGTAGCTGTTGGATTTCCCCAAACCGGAGTACCTGAACATTCAATTGTGCTGGTCGCCGGAATGCCGGAAATCACAGGTGGCATTGAATCTTCCACGTTGATCGTCTGAGTGGCGGTAGCTGTATTTCCACAACCATCCGTTGCGGTCCAGGTGCGGGTGACACTAAATTCGTTGGGACATGAACCGTTCGTAGTAACATCAGCAAATGTAACGACAGGAGCACCGCATGCATCTGTTACTGTCGGTGTGACAAACGAAGGTGTGCCTGTACATTCAATGGTTGAAGGACCGGGTATTCCGGAAAAAGCAGGCGGTGTTATATCGACTGTTCTCGTAATGGTTTGTGTACACGTGGCCGTATTCCCGCAATCATCCGTAGCCAGGTATGTTCTGGTGGTAGTTTCTACACAACCCAGCGTTGATGTATTATCTCCGGAGTGCGTCACCACCACGTTGCCACATCCATCAGATGCCGTTACTGAATTAACGTCGGGCGCCGGCACACTGACATTACATCCCAGGGAAAGATTACCGGGACATGTAATCGAAGGTGGCGTTGGATCTACAGTCCTTGTAATCGTTTGTGTACAAGATGTTGTATTACCATTCACGTCTGTAGCAATATAAGTTCGCGTGGTAGTCTCCACACATCCAACCGTACTGGTTGCATCCCCGCCATGCGTTACTACTGGTGCGCCACAAGCATCGGTGGCGGTCACTGATGAGGGATCCGGAGCCGGAACAGCCGCATTACAAGCCAATGTAATGTTTGCCGGACAGGTGATCCCCGGAGGAATGATGTCCTGGAGGACGATGGTGGCTTGTGCGGTAGTTGTACATCCGTTGGCGTCTGTAACGGTTACAGTGTATGTTCCGGCATTCAGGCCTGAGGGGTCTTCAGCTGTGGAACCTCCCGGACTCCATAAAAAAGTATAGTTTGTAGTACCGCCTGTCACAGTAAGATTTATGTCTCCTGTCCCATTGTTACAAGGAATGGTTTCTCCGGTGGCTGAGGCCATTAATGCTGCTGGCTGAGTGACGGTCATTACATCACTGGCTGTACAACCGTTTGCATCGGTGACGGTGAGTATATAAGTACCAGGAGTGGCTCCGACTGGAGCCCAAGGTGGTGGATTATTTGGACCACCAATGTGAGACCAATTGTAGGTGTAGGATGGAGTTCCACCATTAACATTTGCAGTCGGGACAGTTGTGTTACCAAAACAAGGAAGGGCAACATCTGGAGTTGTTACGGTTAACTGGGTAGGTTGAGTGATCACAAACGTATCGAGGTAGTCGCACCAATAACTAAACTCATCCGTGATGGTTACCGTAAGATAATATGTACCTGCCACAAGATTATATATATCTTCTGAATCATCATCGACTGCTGCTGGTCCCCCGAAATCTTCATTGGCTCCTCCATCTAAATTCCAATCATAATATAAAACCCCACCTGGTCCACCAGTAACCGTAATGTTGATTCCAAAGCCTACACCGGTCGTTCCTCCGAAGCAGTTTATCGGATCAACAGTACCCGTGATGGTTGGGGGTGTAAATACGGTGATATCAAAAGCTAAGGTATCGGCACACCCATTGTCATCATAAACAATGAAGTAATAATTTCCTTCTGTTAGTCCGGTGATGCTGATATTACCATCATCAGGATAAACATCATTTCCAGGTGTATCCGCATCATCCCATTCAAAATAATAATTGCCTGAACCTCCGGAATAAGAACCTAAAAAGACTGCATCACCGGTTCCTCCCAAACAAGGAACATCATTATCCAGAATTACACTGCCCGGATCAATAGTCACGGCATCATATACTACGATGGTCGCTGTTGAGGGACCACCAGGACAACCTACACTATAACTTATGATATGCGATCCTGGTCCAGCGACGGAAGGATCAAAGATTCCAACTGTGGAATTGGTAATGCCAGGACCAGACCAGGTACCCCCGGGCATATTAGAAGCAGTCAAGGTGTCTGGTGCACCATTAGCGCAATATGGACCTGCCGGATCTATTTGGGCAGGACAGGCAACAGTAATGGCGCCATTAGCTGGTGGAGTATAAAGTAAGTCGGCGCATGGTCCGGTCAAATCGACCATGCCTGAGATGTAAAAATTAATATTCCCGGAATTGGATCCACAAATATTAGATGGCAAAGTATAATTCAGCGAAACCAGGTTATTAGGTATATCCGGATAATTGATCATGTCAAATGGTGCATCACACCCACTGGACTGAATCAGCGTTCCATCCTCCAATCTGAATTCTGAATTCTGCGCGTTATAAGCAGGATCATATCCAAAAGAGATGGCATCCGGACATGAACCACCAGTATATATCGTGTAAGTCCTTGTTGGTTGGGCTGGTGTTGCATTATTTGAAATCGCCGGTGAAGTACGGGTACATGAATTTTGCAGGATGTAAACAGGCTGGCCGTTTGCGCAAAGGTCATCCAGATTAGGAATATTTGCAGGTGTGCCTGAATCCGTAAAGATGATCACATTAGCACCTCCGGGTATATTATCACCTGGTCCAGCAGGGATGATCAATGTTGCACAATTACCGGTCTGCAAAGAACTGATCAATGTAGCATCCGGAGTTCCGAAAGGACAGGTTGGAGACCCGATGTCTGCATTACCCATGCCTGTATTGTTATTGACATCCAGGTCAAACCAAAGGTCATTTACATTAAATCCACATCCGGAGGATAAAACAGCATATTCATTGTCAACATCATTCCCACAAGGATTGGCCATAATTCCCAAAAAGGTTGGACATGGGGATGAACATGTATAATCTATTGGAATAGAACCAATTTGGGTGCCTCCACCGAGAAATGGGTTATAGGAGTTTGTACTTCCGATAAAAACATCAAGGTTTTCTCCATCAGGCAGATTTGCTCCGGTAAATGTAATCGTGATCTGATCTCCGGGGCAATACGGACCGGCCGGGGTAATGGTGGGGTTGTTCAGTAAAAGTTCTCCGCAGGTGACCATAACCATGGTGGTGGCGACCGGGACGGCGAGTTTGGAAGGCTTGGAAAATACATGAGGCAGCCACCTTAGGGGCAGCACTATTCCTATGGATAGAATAAACAACCAGGCTCTGTACATCAGCAATATAGCAGACTGATTTTCAGTAGTATACGGCAATTCTCCCGCAAGTGTTCTCATGCTCTGTTCCGTTCTCTAAAAGAGCCCTTGTTGGAGACCCCCCAAACTTAAGGCTATTTTCGATGGCATTCCATTATATATTATCTCTTCTCATCCTTTTGACAATTACTTATCAAAGGAAGAATCAAAAACCAGGCCGAACCAGCCCCCAAAAGGGTGATTTTTAATGAAATGCCGGTTTTCAATAACAGGACCCGACTGATTTTGACATGTCTCATGTAATCAATCGGGCCCCTTTCAGTTCCTATTCTTCAATATGGCAGGCGCCTTTTACAATGATTTCGCCAGGACTTTCATTGTAAATCAAATAGTCGCCTTGTGGTAATAGCGGGTTCTTAAACACGCATACATCCCAGATTGTCAATTGTCCATAGTTTTCAATCGCCGCTCCGGGCACGCCACCCAGACCGCTTGTGATTTCAATATTCTTCATCTCTACCGAATTGCCTGCCGGTACCACAAAGGCTCCCGATACATCGGAGTAAATCATGATCCGTGGTGCAGCCAGGCTGGAATGAATAAAGATGTTCTTATCGATCGTTATGCTGCCTGAAGTCAAATGGATCACCTGACCATGCAAGCTTGAATGGAAGGTCACCGTATCCCCGGGCTCAACGCAGTCTATGACATCCCTTAATGATCCGGGGCCACTGTCATTGGTATTATTCACAACATGCGTACAAGCAATGGTCTCAATAAAGTAATTGTTTGCGTCCGTCTCCGCATTGGTGATCGTCACTGGTATCGTATCATTGAGCGTATTGGTATTAGGCACGATATCATTGTCGTTGGATGCATCAAAATCCTTGACCGATTGATATTCCGTCGGATGTACTTCCACAATGACATACGATCCTGTAGTGACATTGGTGAGGGCAAAGTACCCGGTTCCATCCGTAAGGGTATCCTTTACAAAGCCATTCTGATCGGCAATACCGTCTGTATTATCGTCCTTGTAAAGCTTGATCTGAATACCTTCAAGTCCTTCCCCACTGTCCGGAACCTCATCCCCATCGAAATCTTCGAAGACAGAACCCGTGATCAAACCTGGTGCTCCGATCTCAATAAACACATTGTCCGCATCAATTTCCTGTGGCTCAACGGTCACTGGAATGATGTTGTCATTCGGATCAAACCAAACCAACGTGTCATTGTCATTCGTTTCATCCAGATCCTGTATCGAAATATAACCTGCCGGTTGTGTTTCCACAATTACATACTGACCAGGCACGAGACTCGCCATCGAGTATACCCCTGTGCTTGTGGTAAATACGCTTCTTACAGGCGATGAACCGTTATCAGCCAGACCGTCATAATTGGTATCAGGGAATAATCTGATATTCACCCCACTGATACCAGCGCCACTGGTGGTTCTAACTCTACCTGTGATGTTACCAAAGCACTGCACAACGTTGAAGGTCAGCGTGGATGTATCACCGCAGGAAGATCCCGGTGCATTCGTATAGATGATCAACTGAACCGTTTTGCTTCCTGTTGTGGACCATTCGATCACATGAGGACCATAACCGGTTTTAGTTGGGAAGTTAGCTCCTGATCCAAAATTCCATAGATAGGTATAGCCCGGAATCTCAGCTGCCAGTGGCTTAAACGACCTTGGCGCGTAGTAACACAGGTTGGTGGTTGAAGCATCAATAGTGGCCACTGGTAATGGATTGACAATAACATTGGCCACTGAATCTTCAGCCGGAATACATCCTTCCTTCGTAATGGTCAGGTACACTACCGCTCCTGTTGAACTGTTCGTACTGTTGGAGACATAGGATACGGTATGAGGACCTATGCCTGATCCAGCACCTGGTGTAGCACCAGAACCAAATGACCAGTTGTACTGTACGAGTCCGACATTAGGATCAACAGCCTGGAAGAGGATGGATTCGCCGCTACAGATGGTATCGATTTCAAAACCAGATATCGCAGGCACTCCGGGACAAAGAATATCCATGAAGTTATTATCAAAGTCATCCTCATTCGGGGTGACCTCTACCGGGATATCATTGTCAGGTCCATCGATACTATCGTCGCCATCAGGATCCGGAGTTTCATCCATGTCCATGGCATCACCATATGTACCGGTCTGCACCTCATTGATGACGTAAATACCTGGTAATACCGTGTCGAAGCAATAATCTCCCACAGCATCAGTAAACTCAACTGCTACCATATCATCTTCAGGATCCATGTTGCCATTTCCGTTCTCATCTTCATAGAGTCGGATTTCCATGCCGGCCATAAATCCACCCATATCATCTTCCACATGACCACAGATTCTACCTGGACGACCATCGACAAAATTGTTATCGGCGTCAATTTCAGCAGGCAATATCCTTACCGGGATATCATTGTCCGGACCAGAAGCACTGTCATCACCATCCGTATCAGATCCATTGACAGATGCATCGAAATCCGAGATGTTGCTGAAATATGGTGGATTCACTTCCACCACTACATAGTAGCCAGGCAATACACCGGTAAACAGATAGACGCCTGAAGTATTTGTGGTCACCGTATCCAACGGGCTGCCATCTTCCTGACCATCCTGGTTGGTATCCGCATAGAGATAGATCGTAACGTTATTAAGTGGTGATCCACCTTCAGTCAACACTGTACCGGTAATTGAACCAGGATATGGAGCATCAATAAAGTCATTGTCTTCATCAAACTCACCTGGAGCCAGCGTGACAGGCACCTGATCATCATAGCCATCAGCCTGGTCATCACCATCCGGATCTGAGCCATTCGTAGAATGGTCATAATCACTAATGCTGTAGAAATTCACTGGTTGAGTTTCTACAACTACATACTCCGCAGGAATCAGGTCTTCAAAACAGTAGTCTCCGGTATCTCCGTCTGAGAAGAGCGAAGCCACCAGTACATCAGCCATATCCAGAGAGTCATTGTCATTGACATCAAGATAAAGTTTGATCTCCACAGATGAAATTGGCTGACCGATATTGTCACTCACATTTCCACAAATCATACCCGGGCGTCCATTGACGAAGTTGTTATCTGCGTCTGTTTCACCCGGTGCCAATACGACGGGTACATCATTATCAGGTCCATCAGCCTGGTCATCTCCATCCGGATCGGAAGTCGAAGTAGAATGATCATAATCATTCATATCCAGATAATACAATGGAGATGATTCAACGACCACATAGGTATCTGGTTCGAGATTCGTGAAGCTATATGCACCACTTCCATTGGTTGTCGTGGTTGCGATCGCGCTGCCATCGGCATCCCCGTCACCATTCGTATCCATAAACAAGGATACTGTGACACCAGGCATACCCGAATTCAGATCATTGAGTACGAATCCACTGATCACACCTGTGAATGGGTCCTCAACGAAATTGTTATCTCCGTCCAGTTCGTTTGGTTCAAGTGTCACGGCGATTTCATCGTCCGGATCATCTGCACTTGGCTGGCCATCCATATCGAAAGCCCCTGTACTGGCATCGTGATCTGATACGCTATAGTAATTGGTTGGTTGAACCTGGAATATCACGAATTCTCCCGGAGGGACATCTTCAAAGCAATAGTTGCCCGTATTGGCATCCGAGTATACGGTGGCAAAAAGAATATCCGCAATATCGAGGGAATCATTGTTGTTGACATCCTCAAACAATTGAAGTTCTACGCCAGTGATGGGCGCACCGACATCATCGAGTACAGATCCGCAAACCAGACCAGGCGTACCATTGATGAAGTCGTTGTCCGCATCTGTCTCGCCCGGAAGCAATCGCACTGGTATATCATCATCGGCGCCCTGACCACTATCATTACCATCTGTATCAGGTGGCGCAGTAGTATGGTCATAATCGCTGATGCTGCTGTAGCTGGCTGGATTCGTCTCCACAACGACATAGAAACCAGGTTCAATGCCAGTAAAGGAGTACACGCCAGAGCCATTGCTTGTAGTGGTCATCAATGCAGCGCCATCTGCGATACCGTCAAAGTTAGTATCGGCATACAGGCTGATCTCAACGCCGGAGATGGCTGCATTGGTCTCATCGGTGACTTTACCGGTGATACTTCCAGGCAGTGGGTCTTCAATGAAGTCATTTTCACAATCTAGCTCAGCAGGAAGCACCGTCACCGGGATCTGATTGTCCGGACCATCCGTGCTGTCATCACCATCCGTGTCAGGTGGGGTGGTCGTATGGTCATAATCAGACACACTGTTATAGTTGGCCGGTTGAATCTCAACGATCACATAATTGCCAGGGGTGACATCTTCAAAGATGTAATCACCGGTATCCCCATCAGAATATACGGTATACACCAATACATCTCCTCCATCCTGGATACCATTGTTATTGACATCAAGATAGAGTCTGATCTGCACGCTTGAGATATACAATCCTGTGTCATCGGATACATTACCACAAATAGATCCAGGTCTGCCATCGATGAAGTTATTATCCTCATCTTCTTCTGCCGGCATCAGGAATACAGGTATATTATCATCAGCACCCAGGGCACTGTCATCGCCATCTGTATCCGGTGGCGTGGTCGTATGATCATAGTCACTGATATTGCTGTAATACAGCGGAGTCATCTCTACAAGTACATAGTGACCAGGTTCCACACCTGTGAAGATGTAATTACCAGAACCATTGGTAAAGGCACTTGCGATCGGGGCACCATCAGGATTGCCATCCGCATTGGTATCGTTGTAGAGTTTGACCTCCACATTGACCATAATGAATCCGGCATCATCCTCTATGTGACCACTGATGGAACCTACCAACGGATCTTCAATGAAGTCGTTGTCAAAATCCATTTCGTTTGGTGTCAGGGTCACCGGAATTTCATCATCGGCACCGTCTACCTGGTCATTACCATCTGTATCAGGTGGATTCGTGGTATGGTCATAATCGCTCAGGCTGTTATAGTTAAGCGGTTGAATTTCGAGAATGACATACTCTGCGGGCGTCACATCTTCAAAGCAATAATCCCCTGTGTCTCCGTCTGTGAATACCGTAGCCACTAATGTATCCGCTACATCAAGCGAATCATTATTGTTGATATCGAGGTATAACCTGATCTCAACACTTGAGATTGGTGCACCGGTATCATCCGAAACATTACCGCAAATTGTACCTGGACGTCCATCCTTGAAGTTGTTATCCTGGTCGGCTTCACCTGGCATGAGCTGTACAGGAATATTATCGTCCGGACCTTGTGCGCTGTCATTACCATCGAGATCGGGTGCTACAGTGCTATGATCATAATCACTTATACTGTTATGATAAAGCGGTGTTATTTCAATGACCACATAGAATCCAGGTTCAACACCTGTGAAAATGTAATCACCCGAACCGTTGGTAAATGTCGTTGCAATCGGTGCGCCATCGGCATTGCCATCACTATTGGTGTCCAAATGGAGTCTTATTTCCACGGAACTAATAGGCTGATTGGCATCATTAGTCACCTTACCGCTGATGGATCCAACGCCTGGGTCTTCCACAAAGTTATTGTCCATGTCAGCCTCAGTCGGTGTCACCGTCACGGCGATTTCATTATCAGGATCATTTCCACTTGGCGCTCCATCCGTGTCTGGTGCATTTGTCGTATGGTCATAATCCGAAACTGAATTGTAGTTAGCCGGCTGAACCTCAAAGAGAACATATTCGCCCGGCGTGACATCTTCAAAACAGTAATCTCCGGTATCTCCATCTGTATAAGTGCTGGTCACATACACATCTGCGATATCGAGTGAATCATTGTTATTGATATCGATGTACAGCTTGATTTCCACACCGGATAATGGTTGGTTACTATCGTTTTTCACCCAACCGCATATCATACCTGGTGTTCCATCAATAAAATTATTGTCTGCATCTATTTCACCTGGCATCAGGACCACAGGGATATTGTTGTCCGGACCTTGAGCAAGATCATTTCCATCCGTATCCGGAGGAGTAGTGGTATGGTCATAGTCACTGATACTGCTGTGATTTGCAGGCTGGGCCTCGACCAGTACGTAATGACCTGGTTCTACACCGGTGAAAATGTAATCTCCGGAGCTGTTTGTTGTCGTGGTCGCCAGAGCAGGTCCGTCAGGATTGCCATCAAAGTTCAGATCATAATGTAATGAAATAGACACATTATTGATCGGTGCACCTGATTGGGTTTGTACATACCCACTGATATTGCCTACAACACCGTCTTCAATAAAGTCATTATTGAAATCAAATTCCGCAGGCATGACCGTGACCGGTATCTGATTGTCAGGATCATTAGCACCTGGATAACCATCATCATCGAATGAGCCGGTAGAGTGGTCATAATCCGCCAGTGAGTTGTAATTAGCCGGCTGGATTTCCAGCACAACGTATTCGTCTGGAGTGACATCTTCGAAGCAATAATCACCACTGTCGCCATCTGTATACTGTGTAGCCAGATGCACATCTGCCATATCAACAGTGTCATTGTTATTTACATCCAGGTAGAGGAGGATTTCGACATTGGACAGTGGTTGCCCGACATCATTCCTTACATTTCCACAGATGGTTCCAGGACGACCGTCAACAAAGTCGTTGTCGTTATCCGCTTCCCCAGCGTCAACATTGACTGGAATATTGCTGTCAGGACCTTGGGCTGAATCATCTCCGTCCGGATCTACGCCTGGGATGATACTATGGTCATAGTCGCTCACATCGGAGTAAAGTATAGGATTGATCTCAACGACCACATAGTAGACTGGTTCTAATCCCGCAAACAGGTAGTCTCCACTGCCATTTGTAACGGTGGTGGCGAAAACAGGTCCATCAGGAACTCCATCCTCATTGGTATCCTGATAGAGCTCGACAGTCACTCCGGGCAGATTAGTACCAGCGTCGTCAGATACGTTTCCGCTGATTGAGCCGAGGAATGGATCTTCAACAAAATTGTTATCCATATCCGGTTCCCCTGGCATTACCGTTACAGGTATCATATCGTCAGGATCATTGGCGCCTGGATAACCATCCGTATCAGGAGCATCGGTCGTATGGTCATAATCTGACACACTATTGTAATTTGCCGGCTGCACTTCAAAGACTACATACTCACCTGCCGGGATGTCTTCGAAGCAGTAGTCACCTGAATCACCATCGGTGTATTGGGTTCCAAAAAGTGTTTCCCCGGAGTCATAAACATCGTTGTTATTGGCATCGATATATAATCGGATTTCCACATTGGATAAAGGCTGCCCGGTGTCTTCATTGACCTGTCCGCAGATGGATCCGCAGGCAAGTTCATTTACAGCTATGCTTCCAATCAATACAGGACATTCATCAGGTGCCCACCTGCCCCATACGGTATAAGTGCCGGGTGCAAGGTTGCTATATGTGACTGTTCCCTGATTATCAGGGATACCTGCAAAGTAGTTGGCTCCACCATCGATACTAAACATGATGGAGGTGGCAAGTGCATTGTCAGGGAATACAATCGTGATGGTTCCGGCATTATTACCACAAGAGCCTGGTGTGGAACTTAGGGTGCCTGAAGGATTGTCCAGGACTGTAAACGATACAGCACTGCTGGTGGTTTCACAGCCAGAGGCTTGAGTGACCGTTACCCTGTATTGGTAATTGCCCTGTGCCAGCGTACCTGGATTAAAGGTGGATTGATCTGTTCCTACGTTAGACCAGGTCGAACCATCATATGATTGCCACATAAAGTGTGGAGTACCTGTTCCGCCCGTTACGGTAGCGGTCATTTGTATAGTCTCACCGGAGCAATAGATGTCATCCATCGTCGAAATAGTGACTACAGGATCAGCGACCACAGTCACTTGCACTGAATTAGAGAATGGATCAGAGCAACCTGAGTTTGGATCTGTTGTATTCACCCGATACCAGGTCGAACCTGTGGAAGATGAAGGCACAGCATATGTTGAGCTTGTGGCTCCGGAGATCAAAGTCCAAGGTCCATTCGTGGCAGGGCCTGAATACCACTGGAACGTGATCGCAGGCGAGCCATTTGTAACAGTCGCTGTCACTGTAGCCGATCCACCTACACATATCGACGCTATGTCCACTGATGCTGTAACCGTAGGATCAGGTACAACCACCATAAAGTAGGAATCACTTACAGTAATACATCCACTTGTCTGTGTAACAATTAATCGGTATTCGAATGTACCCAGCGGCAGCGATACGCTATAGTTGGCTGAATTTGAACCGATGTTACCCCATCCCGTACCTGGATTATTGTATTGCCATTGGTATGTATTTGATCCAAATCCTCCTGTAACAGTTGAGGAGAATTGGGCTACATTACCACCTGCGCAAATCGGATTATTTGCAGCTGTAATGGTCACCACAGGATGTTCGGCCGAAGTAATAGTGAAAGTGTTACTGGTTACATTACATCCAGTGCCATTCTCCACAAACAATCTGTATGCATATGATCCTGCAGGCAGTGCACCGGTATTAAAGGTGGGTTGAGTACTACCTACATCAATCCAATCTGCACCTTGTTGTAACTGCCAATGGTATGTATATGGAGCCACACCGCCGGTCACAGTAGCTGTAATCACTACCGATTCGTTTTCGCATATCAGGTTGTCGCCCGTGATTGAAGCGGTAGGATCATTCACCACCTGGATGTTTACCGTATTACTTTCATCACTGCAACCGGATCCCTGGCTGTACACCAAACGATAATTATAACTTCCGGTTGTTAATACTGGAGTAATAAAAGTATCATTATTTATTCCCACGTTATTCCAACTGCTTCCAACAAACTCTTGCCACTGATATGTGCCGGTACCGTTAGATCCGCTGACGGAAGACGTTATAGTCACTACCCCACCTGTACAGATCTGCGTAGCAGAGGCTGTAATGGTAGCCACCGGATCATCCACAACAATTATTGTCGCTGTATCACTTACAGACTGACAACCGATGCCCATGGTAACGATGACCCTGTAGTGGAATGTACCCAGTGTGGTGTATACTGTTGAATAGCTTGCTCCGGATCCTCCTGAAACATTGGACCATGATCCATTCAATACCTGCCATTGATAAACAGGAGAGCCAACTCCTCCGTTAACAGTCACTGAAACTGTACCCAAACCACCTAAGCAGATAGTCTGTGTAGGTGAAACAGTTAACTGAGGATCCGGTACGACTAAGACCTCGGCTGCAGCACTATACAAGTCTTCACAACCACTCTCATTTGCGTAAAGGAATACTCTGTACCATGTAGTTTCAGTGAGCACATCCGTTGTAAATCCACTTGTTGTGCCCCCTGTTTCACTGACATTCTGCCATGTACCAGTTGCAGTACTATCCTGCCACTGATAGAACAAGTTTGGTGATCCACCCGCAACAACACTTAACGACCATTGGCCACCTGTACAGATGCTGCCACCTGCTGGTTGAGTTGTAATTGAAATATCAGGTGTCACAGTTACTGTAACCTCTGCGGACATCACATCTTCGCAACCACTCTCATCTGCATTCACATATACTCTATAGATTGTCGTCGCACTCAAAGCGCCTGTGTTATACATCGGGCTATCTGTTCCAACATTACTCCAGGTGCTGCTGGTAAATGCCTGCCACTGATAGTGGATATCAGGTGAACCACTTGCCGTTACACTCAGGTCAAAGTTTCCGCCCGTACAAATGCTTCCTCCAACAGGTTGTGCGCTGATCGAGATGTCAGGTGTTACTATCACCTGTACCTGCACAGACATTACATCTTCACAACCACTCTCATCTGCGTTTACATATACTCTGTAATCTGTCGTTGCTGTCAGTACTCCCGTGTTATACATCGGGCTATCTGTTCCTACATTGCTCCAGCTCGTGCCATTGAACGACTGCCACTGGTAGTGGATATCCGGTGAACCACTTGCCGTTACACTCAGGTCAA
>CAZYHJ010000085.1:0-10928 GCA_964646645.1 uncultured Saprospiraceae bacterium
AAGGGGATCAGCCTGGCTGTTTTCTCCTGGTATTGCCGGTAGTCCGCACCGAGTTCATCCACCAGGGTTTGCTCCTCCACATGGATTCTGTACAGGTAGGCCACCATCATGATGAAAGCAGAAGTGAACAAACCGATAGTAGTGTGGAGTAGCAGTGAGCAGCCGATGATCGCGGTATAGGCGCCGAGGTAACTGGGATGCCTCACAAGCCTATAAAGCCCGGTTTTAATGATCTTTTGATCATGCTCTACCATTACCTCCCTGTCGCGAACTTCCCTGAATACATACGTTTGTCTCATGATGTTTCGGTTTAATGATCCCGATGACCTCGTGGCCAACAGTTCATTTATACCTGATTCATGAGAATTTTAGCAATTGTTATAGACAAAACGATGCTGGCAGAGAAAACAAAGCGGATTTTTCATTTTTCACTTTTGGCTCTTCACTCTACCAAAACCCATCCGGCCCAATAATAAGGCTCAAACCCATCATCCCGGAGTTCCTTCTGCGCCGTATACAATGCCTGCCGGATGGTCATGTTATCTTCCAGCCAGTGTT
Organism: uncultured Saprospiraceae bacterium; assembly: GCA_964646645.1. Taxonomy (GTDB): domain Bacteria; phylum Bacteroidota; class Bacteroidia; order Chitinophagales; family Saprospiraceae; genus Opimibacter. The sequence continues at coordinate 559 of CAZYHJ010000085.1, forward strand.
TATAAAAGGAGATCATGAGTTCTGCCGTAGCGGCATCAGGCACCTTCCAGAGCGACATGATCAGGTTTTTCACACCGGCGATTTTAAAGGCACGTTGCAACCCGTATACACCTTCGTTTCCCTTGATATCTCCCAGGCCGGTCTCGCAGGCAGACAGGACGACGAGTTCGGTGTTGCTCAGGTCCATCTGACTGATTTCATAGGCGGTGAGAATGCCGTCTTCCATGCCGGGTTTGTATGGGTGCCCATGTGTCCAGGCGTAATTACCTCCGGCGAGGATGAGACCGGAGCGGATCATGGGATAATCGGCGGATTTGAAAGCCACATCCTGTGATGCCATGGTGGACGTTGACCCTGAGGAAGGATCCGGGAAGAAGAATCCGTGTGTTGAAATATGAATCAGATGAGGGGAGGCAGCAGCATCGAGGGGGTCACCTAATCTTTTAAATTGCTCCTCAGTGGCATCCATATCGGTATAGAGTGCAACAGACCAGTGATGAGGCAACAGCAATTCATGAATGTTTGTGATTTCCCGGATGGTTCCCTGCAGATGATTCCATTCTCCGCCACGCAGTGCCAGGGGATTGTCCGTAATATCGGGTCCAACATCCGGGGTTGAAACATATTGGTTATCCGCTGAGACCATCATCATTGCAGTGTCTGCCTCATAGTCGATACCGCCGAAGAGCGCAGATGTCTTAGGCTCATCAGTGAGGATTTGTTGCCTCACCAGGTCTCGTATGGAATGAATTCTGACCATCTCATATTGATCGCCCGCAATGATTTTGTCCGATATGTTCAATGAATTTAAAGGGATAATGTTGATGGTACCTCCGGGTGAATAATAGACACGACGGATGTCTTGCAGATAAGGCTCAAGCGGTTTCCAGACGAGTTCATACGCATCCAATTCATTTGATTGATCAGAAGAATCAGGACCTCCGGGATGGAAATCCGATATATTGGCAAGAGATTTTTGCAGATCCCGCTCTTCACACAAGGGAACCATGAAAGGTGCACTGTCACCGGCTCTCAGGATCATGGCCAGATAAAAAGTGCTGTCCTGGCTAAAGGGATTGCTGAGTTGATATCCGACGAATTCAATAGCCGCCTCACCCGGAGTAAGCGTAAGGGCGACATCATCCCAGCGGATTTCATTTCGTTCGTTCCCCAATAAATGAAATGATGAAGCGAGTTGAAATTCCAACACGGTGATTTGCTCTTCAAGGCTATCAATGGTTTTTTGGTTGGGGTCTTTTTGGGTGAGTCTTTCGTGCAACAAAAACTTGCAATAGCTGATTGAATCCCTCAGCGCATTATAGTCCTTTCCACTGAATAATTGATTTTGCCATCGGTTTGTTTCTCCGGCCAGTAATCCTTTGTGGAATAATATATAGTTAAAGCTGTTTTGGGCAAACACGGAATCCCGGAAATTGGCATTCCTGTGTAGTGAAAAATACTGATCTAATCTGGCTTCTGCCTTTTTTAAATATCTATATACTATATATGGAGGATTGGCGCCAATCACCTGCGTTATGGATGCATAATCCATTTTGATAAGCGTATCAATAAGCGGTAAGGCCAGATCGGGTTTGCCGGATAAATAGTATACATCAAAAAGCGTATTTAAAAATGGATAATATAGGTTTTGGAGTGCGCCTATAGATTGAATACTATCCATGGAAGACAGGAGAGCAGATTCAGCCTCTTCAAGTTTTCTTTCTTTTATCTTAATATTAATCAGATTGAGATAGGTTAAGTACCAATCGCTGTTGCGGGTGCCTAATAATTTTCTTTTTCGCTCAAGCGTCTCCTCATAGTGTTTGGTGGCTTCTTTCAGAAAGCCTTGTTTCATGTAGATTAGCCCAAAATTATTTATACACCAGGCGATCTCCAGTTGATATTTCAGCGTATCGGATAAAAATATACGATAGGCCTCCTGGTAGGCCAACAAAGCCTCCTGAAGGCTATCGAGTTCTATATAGGAATTGCCCAAACTGAGTAAGGAACTTGCAATATCCCCGCTCATGCTGTCAAGCAACGTTCGTTTGCCCTGTATAGCTGTTTTGAAATAGAGTAAGGACTTCTTGTTGTCCTCCAATAACTGGTAGGTGCGGCCAATGTTGTGCATGGCCCAGTAATACTTAAGACTGCCATCGTCCGGTGTGGTGAGCAACAGGGAAATGATTTTCAGACGTGATGATTCTGCATCCCCAAAATTTCCTGCGGCCATATAAATGTCGGTAAGAGACCGATAACTTGCCGCAATGTCAAAGTCACTTGCCGTGGAGTCAGATTCTTTTATGGCAATGGCCCTGAGCATCGCATCTATAGCTTTGTTCAGCCGTTTTGTTTCATAATAAAGCAATGCGAGATTATTATGCACCCATCCGGCGTATAAATGATCAGGCCCAACCGACTTGTTGAATACAGATAGTGCTTCGGAAAAATAGTGTTCGGCAAGTTCATATTTATTTTGGGACGTATAGACCAGGCCGAGGAGGTTTAGTGACAATCCTGTGGATGAATTGGCCTCCGGATAAAGTTGCTTTTTGATTTCAATGGCCTCAAGCAGATATTGCTCGGCCGAAATGAGCTCAAGCGGTATACCATCAATGTACTCAATATATTGACTGTTTTCGCGGCTCCGTTGCATGTACATAAAACCCATGCTATGAAGACTTTTGGCTTTAATCAGGGGATTAAAGTCCGGATAGGATTTAAACAGGGATACACTAAGATCGAGGCAATAAAATGCACTATCAGGCTGTCCTTTTGCTAAATATTGATCATGTAATCTGTAGAGCGAATCTGCCCGGGCCTCTATCACTGAATAAATTTCTTTCTGGGCTAGGCTGATAAAGGGCAAGAGAGCCAGGAACAGCGTAAAAACTATAAAGTGATATGATTTTTTCTTATATAGCATATTCCTGGTTCGAAACAAATAGGCTTAGTAGATGATGATCTCATACCCCACATCCACCACCATCCCCTGACCCGGCACCTCCCCATAAAACCAAATCTCATGCTTCCCCTTTGGAAGTGGTTTCAATATCACCCAATACCCATCAACTATTGAGGGCTGCGGTCCGGTCGTAATGCACAAGTCCACACATACCAATTCAGGATTTCCTTTGAGGTAAAACAAATCGGATGTAAATCGAAAGGGTGCGAGATTATTTAATGTATCACCATCCAATACCACTTTCATTGCAGTTGCTCCATTGATGATCTCCGCAGCCCCCTGGATCAGGAAATCTTTCATGCTTTGCCCCGGTGCAGGTTTAAAATTGGGATAGGGACATGGATAATGATTGAAATAAGTGATAACGGGAACAAATATGCTTTTACCATACTCCACAGTAACCTTACGCTTGAATCTTCCGCCAACGGCACCAGATAAAAAAAATACCGGCCCTTCCTGATGTTGCTCCGCACCCTCACCGGTCGCGGAAAGCACAGGAAAGGTTTCACAATCATAAGCCAGCAAATAATCAATCCATTTCTGCCCCCATTCCGGCTGCGTGATGCCAAAAACACTTTCCTCCGGCGCATATATCCACGAAGGAACATCATAAACCGAATAGTTTTCCTGGGCAAATACTGATGAAGCTATGCCTGAAAGTAGTAGTACATAGTGCGGAATTATTTTATGTATCAGCGTCAAATTCATTTTTCCGTTAAAAACCTTTCCTAAGTTATTCAACTAAAATGAAACCACCCCAATAGTAGGGCGACCAACCTTCATCGCGCATGGCCATCTGGGCTGATAACAAAGCATCCCCTAAAGATTTTTTTTCGTCCATCCGGTTTTTATAAAACAAGCTCATCAATTCAGCTGTTGCCGCATCGGGCACTTTCCACAGGGACATGATAAGGTGCTGCACGCCGGCCAACTTAAAGGCACGCTGCAATCCAAAAACACCTTCGTTGCCTTGAATATCCCCAAGCCCGGTTTCACATGCGGATAAGACCACCAATTCAGTATCGCTCAGATCCATCAGACTGATCTCATAGGCAGTGAGAATCCCATCTTCCTGCGCATGAGCAGGACGAAAGCCGTGCTGCCAGAAATAATTACCTCCCGCCAAAATTAACCCTGACCGAATCAACGGATGTTCTGCCGTTTTAATGAGGTTCCCTTCAGCGGATCCCTGATCGGATGGCTGCGCTTCAGACTCCGGATAAAAATACCCATGCGTAGATATATGAATAAGGTGAGGCGATGATGCACGCGATGCGGATCTGCTCAGGGCCTTAAAGTTTTCTTCAGAACCCTGTGTTCCTTTCCACTGGGTAACATGAATTCCCGCCCGTTGAAGTATGGGAGAAATCGTTTCCACTTCATACGCCGATCCGGACAACGCATTCCATGATCCACCTCGCAGGGACAATGCAGCAGGGGAGAGGGTGATATCGGCAGCTTCATAGTCGAACTTTACTGCAGAGGGTTGAGCCAGGCTATCCGCATTATATTCAATGGCACCAAATATAGCTGCAGTGGAAGCAACAGCCGAGGGGGGATTACGGATTCCCAGTTGCCCTGTTGTCACCACCTGTACCAGGTCGTATTGCTCTCCCAGCAACTTGTTTTTGTTTGATTCGATCACTTTTAGATTCACACGATGCAATAGACCTGCCGGGGAAAAGTATATGCGTTTCGACGTTTTCAAAAAAGGCTCCAATGGCGACCAGAGCAAACGATGCACTCCTTCTGTCTGCAACGTATAGAGTTGATCAATCATTTCCTGATCATTCGCGCTGTCGTTCATCGCTTGAGCCAGGAACAGGTCTAAACCATCTAAAGCGAATATCATAGGTGCTTCGGAGTCTCGTGTGATCACTAGCGCTCCATATAGCATGCTGTCAGTGGCATAGGGATCATATTTGTTGTAAGCAATAAATTCCACGGCCGCCTCATTGGGCTGTAACGCATCCCGTATGTTTTTCCAATCGGTATGCTGTGCATTCAAGGGGATCCTTCTCGACAATTCATTTTCCAACCGGGTGATTTCTTCCGATATCGATTTTCGGTCCACCTGTTCAGCCAGTAATTTCATGGAAGCATCAGCCAGTTTTCGTTTTTCCAGGCCTAATGCCCGATAGATTTGCATCGATTCATCATCCCATGAAACCTGTTTCCGTATTTCCATGTAACGGTCCAGAACAAATCCTTTATAAAAAATAACCTGATTGTATATGTCTCCAGTGGCAAGCTCCGTTGATTTACTCATGCGGAAGGCTAATGACAGGTATTTGTCCAGATACATTTGAGCCTGCTTGATATAGCCCAGCAATTCCTGCTCCGAAGCAAATTCAGCCACAATAGCCACCAGTTCACGGTTAATTTCATTGATAAGACTAAGTTTAGCTAAAGCCTCAACCGGGCGTCCTTGCAGGATATCAATGTTACTCTGGAGCTCAAGCAGGAACGAATAAGTTTCATGCAGCTGAAGTTTGTTATAATCATAAAACGCTTTTTGACCAGTCAATATCAGTGAAGCCGAATCGAGACTCCTTGTCCCGATCAGCGCATCCGCATAATTAATGGCCGTAGTGCTGTAATCCAGATTTTCAGTGCCAATCGTCTTTTCTTTAATGGCGAGCGATTTGGATAGATAATCACATGCGTTCTTAAAATCATTTTGAAACAGAGCATTTTTTCCGAGATTATTCAGCACCCATGCATAGGCCAGCTGATCAGGATTACCGGTCTGCTCATAAATGGTTTTGGCAGATTCCAGACAAGTACGGGCTGAATCCTGATATCCCAATCCTGAATAACTATTCGCCAACGTGATGAGCGTGAGGGCTACATCTGCATCATTTGCGCCCAGTATGAGTTCTTTGCCGGCATATGCTTCTTTGGCAAGGGTAAGCGCGACTGCATAATTGCCTAGCGTATTGTGCATGTTGGCGAGGTTATGTCGCGAATAATAGTACAGCAGATCATTAATGCCTTTCTGTTTTTTCCAGATCTCAGCGGCCCGAATCATGTGGATTTCATAGGCCGTATAATTTCCTTTTCGCAGGTAGATGGAGCTGAGCATAACCATGGTATGCCCGAGTTCCGGATTATCAGGATCAAGGATGGTTTCTTTAATACGAAGGGCTTCGGTTAAACAGGATAATGCTTCATCATCCCGACCCGTTTTTTCATAGAGTGTTCCAAGGTTATGTTGAACCCACCCATAGCGTTCATGTGATTTGCCCAACGAAGCCCCCCAGATCTCACGGGCTTCCAGGTAACTGGACTCCGCGGCAGCATAGTTACCCTCATTTTCATAGCATATGCCTAGTCCATTAAGCGTAACGGCAATCGATGGATCATTTTTTGGCAAGCGCAGACGTTTAATGCGCAAGGCCTCGAGGTAATAGAGTTTGGCATCAGTATATCTTTCTGCGGTATGGTTCAGAAAGCCAAGTCTATGTTTGATGTTGCCGAGTTGAAGATGATCTTTTGGCAAACCCGTGGTCGCCAGGCGCGCACATGTGCGCAGGCAAACATGAACACTGTCCATTTCACCCCGATCCATCAGCCCTTTGCTGACAGACAACAAGCTGTCGATTTGCCTCAAAATGGCCGTAGTATCCTGTAGCCGGTCCTGCGCCATGCCGGATGAAAGGATGAAAAACGAAATTATAAAGAACAGTACACGCATACGCCTCGAATTTCAGCCCTTCATGGATCGGTTATTTTGGAATCAATGACTTTAAATCTTTTTGCAATTTCATCGCTGATTCTTTTTGTTTTGCAGCGGACGCTTTGATGTACTCGTCAAGGGAATTGGCGGAGGACGTATAATCTCCTTTTTGAATCAGCGCCAGAGCGAGTATATACTTTGCTTCTACTTTATACTTCGATGTATTCTTCTCAATCACTTCTTTCAGAAAGGAAATGGCCTGATCTGTTTTTCCGGTCGCCATTAATGCATTGGCATACATAAACCTGTAGTTGTCATTTCCACGGTACGAATCAGACAGCCCCGGAAATAATTTTACAGCTTGTTGGTAGTCACTGTCCCAATATGCTTTTTGAAATTGCTGGATCTGGTTTAAGGATTCATCACCCCTCGTGGAGGGATCCATCATGGCATCCTTATACGGTTCAAAGTAAGCCGCAAAGAGTTCATTCCCTTTTTTTGAGGATTGAGCCAACTCAGGCTTCTTCACGGGTTTGATTTCTTTTTTTGTGTCGGTCGCGGAGGTTGAATCAACACCTTGAATCGTGTCCACGATCACTGCAGGCGGATACTTTATATCCAGGGAATCTTCGTTTGTGATAATCACTGGTTCCTTTGAGGCAGATGGGCGGAACAGATATTTCCAGGCGACGACCATAAGGAGTATAGCGGCAGCCAACCAAAGGATAAACATAGTATTACGGTTCCGAACGGGGTCTTCAGGTTTTTTTTTGTCCAGCAGGGCATCCCTGGATCGGAATCGCTCCTTGAGCGCATCGCGTTCCTTCAACCGTAAGGCATTGCGGGCTTCCTCCAGCGAACGTACTTCCTGATCGAAGACAGAATCCTCCTCCCGGCGACGATGCAGGTCGCGCAGCTCAGCCTCGGAAAGTTCTCCGGCCAGGTATCGGTCTATCAGGATCTGATCTCTTTCTTCCATTCCGCTTTTAATTGCTTGTGTTCTCCAATGGTGTCTTTCAGTTTTTTCAGGCATCTGGATAGCGTAACGCTGACAGCATTGACAGAGGCATACCCCATCTCTTGCATGATTTCGGGCACGGATTTGCCTTCCACATACCTCATGATCAGGATCTTCCGGCTTTGCTCGGGCAGTTCATCCACTGCCTGCGTCAGTAGGGTCCGTTGTGTCTCTTCAAGTTCTTCCGATTCTATGGCATTAATGCTTTCTTCTATGTGAATATTAGCATCAAACTCCTCCTTCAGGTCGGTTTTGGATGAAATCTTGTGCATTTTAATCAGCCGGCGGTATCCGATCAGGAAGAGAAACGTTTTGAGTTCGCAGGTGAGATGGGTCAGTTTCCGGTCCCTGACTTGCTCATAAAACATAATCATGCTGTCATGCCAGGCATCCAGCAGGTCATCCCTGGTCGTGCCGCTAAATCTGGATGCGGCCCACCGCAGGAAATCATCGCGGTAGGCATCGTAAATGCTGTCCAGCACGCGCATATCCCCATCCGCAAGGGACTTCAGGAGGAGATCGGGTGATTGCTTACTGATATCCATACAATTCCGGCAGGATGGCTGGTCAGGAGGAAAAGAAATAAATCCCGCCGGCTATCCGAAACTTTATCGATAGTGGTAGCTATTCTGGGGTAACCGGGAGGGTATTACCGAAATAGTAAAGGAAATATAGTCAAAAAGCAGAAAAAGCAAGTTTTCTTGATAAATCCAATACCGGGAGGACATCCGGCCAGGCAGGAATCCTCCCGGTAAAAGCCTTGATCTTAATTTACATGTTCAGTTTTCCGGACTCGACCGGGGTAAATGGTCATTTTGTTCATGATCCCGGTAAGGAGTCATGGGAATGCCATCATACTCATCTGCCAAAAAGCAACTTGTATGTATTAATCAGATGCATCCTGTTTAAGAAACGACCTGCTTCCGCTACGGTCTCCAGAAATAATGTTAACAGTGTACAGCCCGGGAGGTAACGACCGGATATCTATTTCTGTCTGGTTTGTTTTTCTGCAAAGGATCGCCTTGCCTGTGTGATCATACAGCGTCTGAATTTGAACTTCAGGCAGGTCTTCATCAAAATGCAGGAAAATAGTTGCCGAGGCTGGATTAGGGTATATGGTAAATCCAGAGAGAGATTGATCCATAGCGTTAGTTCCGGTCGGGAGATCACCCGACCATTTATACACCAGGGGAGACCCGTTTTGAGTACTTTCCTCATAGGCTGACACCCAGCCCGTTGTTGGATTTAAAAACTGAACGCAATTGAAATTATCACCATCAATGCTTCCTTCATTATACCAGGTTTCACCAAAATCGGTAGTAATGTAATAATCATGATTTGCGGCAAAGGGATCCGGTGTTAGGATATAAGTGCCGGAGGTGCCGGGCACATAAGACAGTTGGCATGAAATTATTTCTTCAGGCTGGCCAGGGGTTGCCGACCAGGTGGAGCCTCCATCAAAGGATCTGGAAATTCCATAGGCTCCGGTATTTATATTATAATAGATGAGCATACCTTTTTGATGATCGATAAAGGACACGCATTGGATAAACATACCGGAGGCGACACTGAATATTTCATGCGCCTGTCCATACAATGTGCTACGCACAACACGGCCTTCCGAAGTGCCAACCCATATTGTATCCCCGACGGCACAAGCCATATTCGAACCGGAAACCACCCCATTGTATTCATCATCCGTAATTCCATATCCTTCTATAATATGTGTTTCCCAGGTGGCACCATCATCAGCACTCGTGGCTACACCCTTGTTAGCCTGGCAAAATATGTGGTTTGGTTCAAGAAGACGAAGAAAAACACCCGCAGACCCGTTTATGGTTTTTTGTTGCCAGGTTGCTCCACCATCTTCAGTTTTGTATATGGCCCGACCAAGGCCACTGCCATAGTCCTGTGTCGTGATCCAGGCTTCATCGGCAGATTCAGCCTGAATATCAAAACTAATTCGCCCTATACTCTCCTCCACACTAATGGTTTCCCAGGTCTCACCTGCATCTATGGATCTGAAAATGATGATCAGATGATCCGAGGGCACAGGACCGCTTGAGATTGGCTCTGATGCGGTGATCCATAGGACAGTATCTTCGACAATAGACATACTGAATACATTGTAGCCATCCGGAAGTAAGTTCATTCCCTGGGGAATCCAATTTTGTGAAGTAGCTGATTGGGACACTACCATCAGCACCAGGCATTGCCAGAAATTTTTCATGGTTTTTTTGTTTTGGTTAAAAAAATAAAAAAATCAAATACCACTGTGGGGTATTAATCTATTCCTGAGATGGCCGGCGAAGAAAAATATAATAGGGGTCAGGAGTTGAACGGATAGGGAAATCCCTGGAAAGGCGAATATGAAGAGTTACAAGGGTTTTCCGGGTTACACTGAATTGAAAATTAATTTGAATCAATACACCATTGCTATTGAACCGGAGATGTCGGGTCAACACTTGATGCATCTATAAAATGGTTAATTTTGGCAAAAGATAAAAGATAATATTAGATATGTATTGAACGGCATTCGCAATTAGGAAAAAATTAACATCCCTCTTAGTTGAAATCGGAGGTGTAATACACATATTATGTACGCTATTGCTTTTCTTAATCTAATGGTTGACTGAAAACTAATGACCAGACTAAAAGGGCATTGGACATACAGTACTTAGTCCCAAAACATAATCATTCTAAATTCC
>CAZYHJ010000085.1:11028-14540 GCA_964646645.1 uncultured Saprospiraceae bacterium
GCGGACCATTCCCAAAATAATGATCCCGTTTTGGACAATTCCCGAATTGTCCCTATATGATTTTATTATCCCGTTTTGGACATTTTACGATGATCCCGATGAGGACAAATCACGATGATCCCGTAGCGGACCATTCCCAAAATAATGATCCCGTTTTGGACAATTCCCGAATTGTCCCTACATGATATTCACAAAATTGCCCATTGCCTATTGCTCTATGCTCTATGCTCTCTGCTCTCTGCTCTCTGCTCTCTGCTCTCTGCTCAACCCGGTATATCATCCCCACCGGCACCACTCATATCAATCTCCCCAAACTTATCCGGTCCTCCGGACAAAATCTCATCACTCGCCTGATCCGCATATTTCATAAAATTGCGATGGAAGGCCTGGGCCAGGGAAATGGCTTTTTCTTTATAGGCGTCCTGATCTTTCCAGGTCTGAACAGGATTTAAAATATTCTGATCAGAAATACCCGGACATGACATCGGCATCGCCAGGTTGAACACTTCATGGGTCTTAAACCGAACATGATGCAGATTGTCTTCCAGTGCCGCAGTGATCATCGCACGCGTATTGGATAGTTTGATACGGCTACCTACACCATATGGTCCGCCTGACCATCCGGTATTGACCAACCATACATTTACTTTGTGACGACGCATCAGGTCCCCCAACATATCCGCATAATACGTCGGATGCAATGGAAGAAATGGCGCACCAAAACAAGCAGAAAATGTAGCCTGTGGTTCCGTAACGCCGGCTTCTGTTCCAGCCACCTTAGCGGTGTAGCCGGAAATAAAATGATACATCGCCTGCGCCGGAGTCAGTTTACTGATAGGGGGCAATACACCAAATGCATCCGCGGTCAAAAAGAAAATATTACGCGGATTGCCTGCCACTGAACCAGGCATCATATTCTGAATGTGGTAGAGCGGATAGGAAACGCGCGTGTTTTCGGTCACAGAAATATTACTGTAATCCACAGTACGTGTTCCCGGTATGAAGCGGATGTTTTCCAACAACGCTCCATGTTTAACGGCACGGAAGATATCCGGTTCTTTTTCTTCGGTGAGGTCAACGCATTTCGCATAGCAACCACCTTCAAAATTAAATACACCTTCTTCGGACCAACCATGTTCGTCGTCACCGATCAACGAACGTTGCGGATCGGCACTTAAAGTAGTCTTACCTGTTCCTGACAATCCAAAGAAAACAGCAGTATCTCCCGCCTTGCCCACATTCGCGGAACAATGCATCGAGAGAATCTTTTCATCATGCGGTAAAAGAAAATTAAGGACACTGAAGATCCCTTTCTTGATTTCACCGGTATACCCGGTACCTCCAATCAAGATGGCACGGTCCGTAAAGTTGATGATGGCAAAATTGGCCTGGCGCGTACCATGCTTGGCAGGATCAGCCAAAAAGCCAGGGGCACATACCACGGTCCACTCCGGGGCAAAGGTGTCAACCTCACCCGGATGCAAGCGTAAAAACATATTGTTGGCAAATAGCGCACTCCAGGGATACTCCGCAACAACCCGCACATTCAGCCGGTAATTTTCATCCGCGCACACATACCCGTCATGGATAAAGGCTTCCCGCGCCCGGACATAATCAAGGATCTCCCCTTTGATCAGCTCATATTTATCCTGTGCAAATGGCTTATTAACCACGCCCCAATCCACACTGCCTTCCGTGATGGCATCTTTGACGATAAACCTGTCTTTCGGGGACCGTCCGGTGAATTTCCCGGTATCGATACACAGCGCCCCGGTGTCCGCCAATACGCCCTGTTTGCGAAGAATGGTTTCCTCGATCAATTCAGCCGGGGTCTTCATATAATGCACCTTAGCCGGATCCAGCCTGAGATGCTGCAGGAAAATAGATAATTGATTGCTCATGATGTTTGTTATTGCCGCCGCTAATTTACGGAGCAGAGGGCATAGAGCATAGGGCATAGGGGAGGAGAATGCTAAAATTGTGCATGTTGACTTGGAGTTTATAACTTATCTAAGGATACGAGGTAGGACATAAAATGGGATTTTTCCAAAAAACTGCATTTAGAACGGTCACATTTTCCAGCTTGCGTACACTATAATATTGGGCAGTTGCAGAATTCTAATGGCAAAACGAAAGTTTCGGTTCGAAGATTTAGAGATTTGGAAAGAAGCAATCCAGATCGCAAATATGTTTTTTGATATTGCGGATGTTCTGGAATCCAAAAAATTATGGCGATTTGCAGATCAATGTCGAGGGGTAGGGATGGGAATGACAAATAACATTGCTGAGAGCACAGGCACTCCCATGTTGGGTGAGCAACAGCAATTCCTCAGATATTCAAAACGGGAGTGTTATGAAGGTGCAAACATCCTGGTTATTCTTGAAATCAGATCACATATTTCCAGTGATTTAAAGGAGATGCTATTTGAAAGACTGGATATCCTCTGTCGCAGGATTGAAACCTATTCACGGACCCTCTAAGCTTCAATCCATTGTCTCATGCTTACTGCCCTATGCTCCATTTCACCCCCTTTGCCCCCTGAAGGGGGTACCATTCCAGAACAGGTGTAAACATGTTAGAAAAACACAGTAACGTATACGCTGCGCTTCGATATGCCTCTCTGCCCTCTGCCCTTCGCGCTATGCCCTCCCGCTTAATGGCTTCGCATCACTGCGGGATCTTCGTTTCACTACGATATGCCCCTCTGCTCTATGCCCTATGCCCTATGCTCATTTTCGGGGCAAGTGGATGGCAAACGTCGTGCCTTCCCCCGGCCGGGAATGCTTGACAAAAATTTTGCCGCGATGGTAGTTTTCAATGATACGGCGGGCAAGACTCAGACCAAGTCCCCATCCCCGTGTTTTAGTGGTAAAGCCGGGCTCAAACACCACTTTGTGATCTGCTGCCGGAATCCCTTTCCCGGTATCGGAAACATCGATTTCAATGTGGTCACCATGTGGATGAATGGCCCATGTAATTTTCCCAGTTCCTTCCTCCATGGCATCAAGCGCATTGCGCATGATGTTTTCTATGACCCAATTGAACAGCGGCGGATTGATTGGGATCATCATCGGGATGGCCGGATCAGCGGGTTCGTCAAAAATAATTTTCCTGGAGGCGCGGCGACGTATATATTCAGTGATGTCCCTCATCTGCTGATAGATATCCGTAGGGGTCAATGTAGTCGCAGAACCAATCTTGCTGAACCGATCTGCGATCAGGTTGAGCCGGTCGACATCTGTCTGCATCTCATTCAACACTTCCTTTTCTTCTTCATCGGTATTTGGCGAATCCCGGAGATGTTCTATCCATCCGATGATCGCACTGATAGGCGTACCTAACTGATGAGCCGTTTCCTTGGCCATACCTACCCACACCCTATTCTGTTCCGCCTTGCGCGCGTTGTTGATACTGATATACCCGATGGATACAAATGCGATGAGCAACATCAATTGAATGAATGGAAAAAATGCGAGCAACTCATGCAGCCTGGAGTTTTGATAATAGATAA
>CAZYHJ010000086.1:0-7937 GCA_964646645.1 uncultured Saprospiraceae bacterium
AATCCAAGAGACAAGGCAGGAAGAAGAATGCCACTTCGACCGCATCTTCTGAATTTCATTTCATCATATCGATGGTCCGGAGCTTGATATATGCCCGGGGCATAAGAGTCATGTGTACGCATGTTCATGTCTGATCGGTTTAATCCAATTCAAGGTATTGAAAAAAATACTGACGCTCCTGTTGCCAGTCAAGATCAGGCATTTGAGCGGCAAGTAATTCTATTTGTTTCAATTGTCCGGAGGCAAAATTTCGAATCGACTCGGGGTCGTGATGCAGGAACCGATGCTCCATTGCTTTTTTGATCTTTTCTATCAAAGGATGAATGTCGCGGTCACCAGTTTCAAGACAGGCTGCCGCAAATTTTTCCCAAATGATATCAATAGCCAATGGAGACGGATGGACAAGATCACGGTCATAGTATCTGTAATCTCTCAATTCATCCATCATGATCTCATACGCCGGAAAATAATACACCTCCGGATGGTGTCTTTGAAATAATTCAAAGCCATAATGAAGAATAGCTTTGCTTCGTTGGTTTTCCACTAAACCATCCCGTACATGCCGGACAGGACTAATCGTAAAGAGTATGCGACATCCTGGAGCAATTGACCTTATGGCATTCAGCATTCGTTCATAAGCGCTAACACATTCTTCCGCCGTCAGTAGTACTTTGGCAAAACGGGATTGAGGAATTTTATGGCAATTACCTGCAATCAATTCCGTCGGCAGATAACTATACACCTGAGCCGTTCCGGGACTAATGCAGACCACCTTGCATGAAGCCAGATGAAGCCGGGCTGCGTCAATAGTTTTATTGATGCGGGAGAGAACAGCCTCTATGTCCTTACCGGAAAATGATCCATGATGATCCATGCTGTGATAGAGGCCACCATGTTCCACCAATTCATCCGCATGATAATGTTTACCCATGGCGATCCGTTCCATCGACACCGCCATAGAAACCGGATTATACAAGATGCCAAACGGATTGCTGACTACATTGTACTTATATCGCTGCAATTTGGTGCTGATATGTTCCGTAAAACAAGAGCCCACCATCAGCATGCCATCAGCATACGTGATCGCCGGACGGAAGTCTGGAACATTGACGTGTAATGTGATAGGATCCATATTCGTTGGTCCTGTAAATGTAACCTGAAAAACCAGGTACTTTTATCACTCTTTCTCCCTACTCTCTTCTCCCTGCCCCCTGCTCCTTGCTCCCTGCCTTTGCCCTTTGCTCTCTGCCCTTTGCTCTCTGCCCTTTGCCTATCTTTAACCAATGAAATACAGCGACGCCCGCAAACAAATGATCCAGACCTGGGGCCAGTTAAGTGCCCAGTGGGGAATCAACCGAGCCATGGGGCAGATCCACGCACTATTGATGGTTTCTCCGGAACCTATGACCACGGATCAGATCATGGCTGAACTCGAAATCTCCCGTGGGAATGTGAGCATGAGTTTGCGCAGCCTGATGGAGTGGGGGGTAGTCCACAAAGTGTATGTCCCTGGCGATCGCAAAGAATTCTATACCTCAGAAAAAGATGCCTGGAAAATGGCGCTTCAGATCGCTAAGGAACGTAAGCGTCGTGAACTCGATCCCTTGATTCAATCCATCCAGCAGTTGCAGGTAACAAATAAGGAAGAGGCAAGTGAAGCGCAAGTGGAGGAAATGAATAAAATGACCACACAGATTCTGGATGTCGCCATGCAGGTAGACAAGGTTTTGGATATAGGAATACGGGCAGGAGGACAATCGCTGGTGAGGAAACTCATCAATGTCTTGAGATAAAATAAAAAAGGCCGGAGTTGATCCGGCCTTTTTTATTTATACAGTCATAATATCTTTCTCCTTCGCGGTGATCAGATGATCGATCGCTTCAGTATGCTGCTGTAACATCTTTTCCACATCCGTTTCCTTCTTTTT
Organism: uncultured Saprospiraceae bacterium; assembly: GCA_964646645.1. Lineage (GTDB taxonomy): Bacteria > Bacteroidota > Bacteroidia > Chitinophagales > Saprospiraceae > Opimibacter. Next base: position 1,929 of record CAZYHJ010000086.1, read on the forward strand.
GCCAAGATCCTCAGGATAACCATCCTTGATTTCTTTCTTGATCGTATCCATGATCTTGTGACGGATATGCCGAAGGGCTACTTTAGATTCCTCACCTATATGCTTGGCTTGTTTAACAAGGTCCTTACGGCGGTCCTCCGTCAGCGGAGGAATGGATATACGGATGATCTCCCCGTCATTCATAGGCGTAATGCCCAGGTTGGCGGCAAAGATGGCCTGCTCGATTTTAGCCAGCATGGATTTTTCCCAGGGCTGGATCGTAATGGTGCGGGCATCAGCAATACCTACATTGGCAACCTGGTGTAGGGGTGTGTTGGACCCATAATAATCAATGTGCAGTCCTTCCAGCATCCCGGTATTGGCTTTGCCGGTACGGATTTTGGTCAACTCCTTTTTCAAATGATCGATGGCATGATCCATCTGTTCTTTGCCATGGACGATGACTGTATCTATATTCTCTGCCATGAGATATTCTTTAGTTGGTTATGTAAACGGGCATCCCGTGTTTATTGGCGGCTAAAATACGAAAGGATAAAGTAAACCAACATGGCCACTGAGGATAAGGCAGCAACCAGATAGGTCATCGCGGCCCATTTCAGCGAGTCCTTAGCATAATCATATTCCATGCCTCTGGTCGTACCGGTATTGTCAAGCCATACCAACGCCCTGCGGCTGGCATCAAACTCAACCGGTAAGGTGATCAGGCTGAATAAAGTAGTGATCGCCATAGCAATAATGACAATCAGCAATAATTGAGGGAAACTTCCCATGAAAAGCATAGCAGCCAGAAAGCCCCATTGCTGAGCCACAGCGGCAATTTTTACGACAGGCACAATAGCACTCCTAAGCTGTAGCATGCTGTATTTAGTGTCATGCTGCACTGCGTGTCCGCACTCATGCGCCGCGACAGAAGCCGCAGCTACGGAGCGACCACCGTAAACCTCGGGACTCAGACTGACAGTCTTAGTTTGCGGGTTGTAGTGGTCAGAAAGGAAACCTTCACCCTGTACGATCTGTACATCGTGTATGCCATAGTGATTCAGCATGGCTGTAGCCACCTGATGACCGGTCATACCAGATGACAAACCTACCTGGCCATATTTATGAAATTTCGATTTGAGTTGGTTCTGTACGAGAAACCCAACAAGCGCAATAGCGCCAACCAGAATTAAATAACCTGCACTCATTTTTATTTGTTTTCGTGATTCAACCCGAAGGTTGGTTTAGTGAATTCAATGTATAAATGCAAAAACAGCCCCGGAGGTTTCATTTGCACTAACGACCGGCGAAATTAATTTGCTTCCCCGATCCATTCGAATCCCGTGTAAGGGACCAAAACCGGTGGGATCCGGATGCCATTTTCCGTCTGATTGTTTTCCAACAAGGCCGCTACGATCCGGGCCAGGGCCAACGCGCTGCCATTAAGCGTATGGACAAACTGCATTTTGCCTTTCTCATCCCTGAACCGCACTTTCATCCGGTTGGCCTGGAAGGTCTCAAAGTTGGAAACGGAACTGACTTCCAGCCATTTCTGCTGGGCAGCCGCATAGACTTCAAAGTCATAGGTGATCGCGGAAGTGAATCCCATGTCCCCTCCGCACAAATGCAGGATCCTGTAGGGGAGTTCGAGCGCATCCATGAGGCTGGAAACATGGCTGATCATTTCTTCCAGCGCGGTGTATGAGCGGCTTGGGTGTTCAAACCGAACGATCTCTACTTTATCGAATTGGTGAACGCGATTAAGGCCCTTAACATCCGAACCATAGGAACCTGCCTCTCTGCGGAAGCAAGGGGTATACCCGGTGAGGGCTATAGGCAGATCGGATTCAGCGACAATCTGGCCCCTGTACATGTTGGTGACCGGTACTTCAGCCGTAGGGATGAGGTACAGATCATCACGCTCCACATAATACATCTGGGCTTCTTTGTCAGGCAATTGTCCGGTACCATAAGCGGTATCGGCATTGACCAACAAAGGCGGCTGAATTTCTTCGTACCCGGCGATCCTGGCTCTATCGAGGAAAAAGCTGATCAAGGCACGCTGAAGCCTGGCTCCTTTGCCGCGATAAAGGGGGAAACCGCTGCCCGTGATGAAGGCACCAAGTTTAAAATCAATGATATTATACTTTTCAGCAAGTTCCCAATGCGGCTGTGCACCTCCCGGCAAAGTCGGGAAATCAGCAGTCCAGGCTTTGTGGACCTTGTTGTCCTCCGGGGTTCGGCCCTCGGGTACACTGACGTGCGGGATATTTGGTAGCGAGACCAACTGGGTGTCCAGTTCGGACTTGATTTGCTGGAGCCTGAGCTCCATGCCCTCTATCCCTTCTTTCAAGGCTTGAACCTTGGTTTTCAGCTCATTAGCTTCCTTGGCCTGGCCGGATTTAAACAGGCGTCCAATCTCATCGGACAGGGTATTTCGTTCATTTAGCGTATTATCCAATTGGGTCTGAACTTCCTTTCGCTGGTCGTCCAGAGAAAGGACCTGGTCCACCATCAGGAGCCTTTCTTCAGAGAAACCCCTCTTTCTCAGGCCGGTAAGCACCCGGTCCCGCTGATCACGTAAAATTTGAATTTCAAGCATATACAGGCAACTTTTCGAGGCAGATCTCCGTTTAATAGCGGTAGATACCTCATAAAATTCCATCAAAGGTAATTCCCCTGATTTAAAAAAGAGTTTTTACCTTAGTGGCGTTTTACACACCTACAATACCGGTCTGATTATCCTTCAGATTCTCCAATTCAAGATAATTCCAAGATTAGTGGTTGAGTGAAGTGAACGTGACCGAGTGTATGTATTTCTGATTGAACCCATTTTCTCTATACCCGAATTAATATTCTGATCATATCATGTACGATATTTTGCAGTTGAATGACATGCTCGTTCCTGAGCTAAGGGAACTTGCTGAATCGCTTGGCGTGGAAGGCTTTAAAAAACTCAATAAACAAGAGTTGGTCTACACCATCCTGGATCACCAGGCGCTGGCCGGCGAAAAAAATAAAGCCCGTGGAAACGGATCCACTCCGACACACCTTCCAGATGAAGTCCCCGTATCGTCCGACAATATGCGCGCCGATAAAAGACAACCCGGTGCTATAAACAAGCGGACACGCAAACCTTTGCCTGAAAAGGAAAAGGAAACAAGCGAATCCCCGGACACCACCACGGAAAAGGAAGAAAAATTGACGACTACGGAAAGTGAAAATACTCCTGTAGAGCGTCCGCAACAACCAAGACGCCCTGAGCATAGAGAGCGTCAGCCACATGGACCGCGCGAACACAGAAACCAGCAAGACAGGCCGCCACATCCTCGTGAGCAAAGACAGCAGGAACCAAAAGAACAACGCCAGCCACAGGAACCGCGTCAACCTCAGGAACCGCGTCAACCACAAGAGCCGCGTCAACCACAAGAGCCACGTCAAAGTAATCCCAACCAATCCTCAGAAAACAGAGGTCAGGGGGGAAACCAAAACGAGAACAGAAATCAGCAGCAACAACAACAACGTGATGCCAGGGATATCGCCCGGGAAGCACGTGATCGGTTTAATGTAGAGGTGGATGGAATCATCGAAGGTGAAGGTGTACTGGAAATGATGTCCGATGGTTATGGATTCCTTCGCTCATCAGATTATAATTATTTGTCCTCACCTGACGACATTTATGTATCCCCCTCACAGATAAAACTCTTCGGTTTAAATACGGGAGATACGGTCAAAGGGGCTATTCGTCCTCCCAAAGAAGGCGAGAAATACTTTGCCCTCTTGCGTGTCAGTACGGTCAATGGAAAGACACCGGATGAAGTAAGAGATCGCGTTCCTTTTGATTATCTCACGCCATTGTTCCCAACCGAAAAGTTTAACCTGTTGACTCACCCGGGTGGTAAGGATTATGGCAACAGAATGATTGATCTCTTTACCCCAATAGGTAAAGGTCAGCGTGGTCTGATCGTTGCGCAACCTAAGACAGGTAAGACCTTCCTGTTGAAGGATGTAGCTAATGCCATTGCGGCCAATCACCCCGAATGCTATCTGATCGTATTGCTGATTGATGAACGCCCGGAGGAGGTGACGGATATGAGGAGAAGTGTGAGAGCTGAGGTTGTATCATCTACGTTTGACGAACCCGCCGATAACCACGTACGCGTAGCCAATATCATTTTGGAAAAAGCCAAGCGATTGGTAGAATGCGGACATGATGTAGTGATTCTGTTGGACTCAATCACCCGTCTTGCCCGTGCATATAATACAGTAGCGCCCTCATCCGGAAAGGTATTGTCCGGTGGTGTTGAAGCCAATGCGCTTCACAAGCCTAAGCAGTTCTTTGGTGCAGCCCGTAATATTGAAAACGGAGGTTCACTTACCGTTTTAGCTACAGCTTTGATTGACACCGGTTCTAAAATGGATGGAGTGATTTTCGAGGAGTTTAAAGGCACAGGTAATATGGAGCTTCAGCTTGACCGTTCATTGGCCAACAAGCGGATGTATCCTTCTATTGATCTTACCAAGTCCAGCACCCGTCGCGAAGAATTGTTACTTGATGATGCGATTCTCCAGCGTATGTTCATCCTGCGCAACTACCTCGCCGATATGAAGCCGGACGAAGCCATGGAATTCCTGCGTAAGCACATGCTCAATACAAAGACGAACGAAGAATTCCTGATTTCCATGAATGGCTAAAATGGTATGGTTTTCGCCAATATTCCGCTGATGGATTTTGGAATAAATTGCGATAAATACCATCATTTTTAAGTTTTTGACTACATTTGCATCCGCTTTAAAACGAGCGATATAACATAACAAATTGATTATCAGTCATGAAAAGGACATTTCAGCCATCGAGAAGGAAGAAAGTGAACAAACATGGGTTTCGTACACGCATGAGTTCCAAAGGAGGCCGTAAAGTTTTGTCAGCCCGTAGGGCAAGGGGTCGCCACAGGCTCACCGTATCCGATGAAATGCGGATTAAGTAGTCATACTGCATCTAATCCAGAAGGTTAGATATTTAAAAATATACGATATAAAAATCCTCCGGTCGACGATCGGGGGATTTTTCTTTTTAGTCTGGTTACCATCTGAAGTGAGTTGAACTTCACCATCCTGTTATCTTTGATCATGGCCACATTTACTTTAGGAAGACATGAGCGGTTGCGGGCAGAAAAGGCCATTGCGCTGCTTTTTGCCAAAGGCCAGAGTTTTTCTAAATATCCGGTCAGGGTAGTATGGCAGGAGGTAAGTCGCCGGGATGATGATCAGCCTCCGCTCATGATCATGTTTTCAGTATCCAAGAAGAAATTTCCCCGCGCCGTGGACCGCAACCGAATCAAACGATTGATGCGTGAAGCCTATCGGTTGAAAAAGCCGGAGCTGTTTGCCGGAAGCCCGGAAGGAAAATTCTACCACCTGGCACTGATCTATACCGCCACGGAGATTTTGACCTTTGACCATATACAAAAGAGTGTGCATCAGGCGTTGGAACGATGGATCAAATCCACCCAACCTCCGGTTCAATCACCCCCGTCTTCCTAACGTGCACTTCAGATTCATCCTCATCGCGCTATGTCTCTTTCCTGGTCAGGTAACCGAAGCCCAGAAATTATTATTGATTGAAAAGGCAGGCAATCCCCGAACTGAAAAAATTGCCATGTACGATGAGCTTACGTTTCAATTGCATGATGATGAAGCAGGATGGTATACAAGACAGATCCTCGACATGGATGTCAATGGACAATTGATTCTGCTTGGTAATTCCTGGGTGGCCATAAAAGACATTTCCCGCATCAAACTCAAACGTCAACGGGCCGTGGCCAATATTCTCGGCGGAGCTTTGCAGGTTGGCGGGATAGCGATGTTCTTCAACGATGTCTGGTTTACCATAAACGGCCGACCGGAGTATTCAGAGGATGGCATGCAATTCGGGCTCATCAATTTTGCAGTTGGAACCGGTATCCGGATGCTCTGGGCCCCCATCAAATTCCGCCTCGGAAAACAAACCCGCCTCCGGGTCGTCGACCT
>CAZYHJ010000086.1:8037-14452 GCA_964646645.1 uncultured Saprospiraceae bacterium
CCTGGCGTCAGCAAGATTTTATCTTGCTCATCCTCACTCCTTCAACCCCTCCACAAACCCCATCAAATCCTTAATATTATAGTACAACTCCCCATTCGCTTTCACTACAGGCATCGTCACACTATTTCCGGAAAAACCTGTATCCCGAAGTTCTTTCCACATGGTATTCACCTCCGGCGCACCGCTGTTGACATCAATTTCCTTATAACCGATGCCTTTGGCCGTGAGCTCACGTTTAACGGTTGCGCATCTGCCACATCCTTTCTGGGTGTATACAATAATTGATGCATCGGAGTCTGTCGCAGGTTCGATCGCCGGAATAGCTATGGATGTACCTGGTTCGTCCGCAGATGGAGCCGGGGTTGTTTGTGTTGTTGTTGACTTTACCGGTTGGCCGGTATGTTCCATAAAGGAGACATCATACCCATATGACCAGGATTCTCCTGGTCTCGGTGTGATGGTGGCCATTTCTTTCATGTGCCCGGCAGGAACGACAGCCTCAACCTTTTTATCCGGAAGTACATCCATCCCAGTGGCCGTGATGTTAAGGGATACCAGGTAGGGTACTTTTCCGGTGTTGCGCGCCATGACAATATTCTTACTCCCTTCCTTTTTTTCAAAGATGGTAATATCCTGCTGTTGGCTGATCACAGGGTTTAAAAACGTCAGGGCGAGGAGCAATACAGAAAGGAATTTCATATCCCAATTTTTTTTCAAAAATAGGTATCCCCATCAAATACACGGATGATGTTGGTCTGATTAACAAGCCGTTTGATCCATTCTCCCCTCCGCCCCCTATAGGGGGAACCCAATTGGAAACAGACTATTGTTTTTCTCTATGCTCTCTGCCTTATGCTCTCTGCCCTATGCTCTCTGCCCTATGCTCTCTGCCCTATGCTCATTAATGTTCATCATGTGCATGGAGCTGATAATCCGCCACCAGTTTGGATTGGATATCCGGAGGCACCTGCTGATAGTCGGCAAGTTTCATATTGAATTTAGCCTTGCCTTGTGTCAATGAACGAAGGGTAGAAGAATAGTCATGTAATTCAGCCAGTGGAACACGAGCCAGGATTTTCTGATAATGTCCTTCGCGCTCCATGCCCATGATAATGGCCCGGCGGGTTTGCAGGTCACCCATCACATCGCCCATCACGTCATCTGCACAAAGGATGGACAAGTCATAGATTGGTTCGAGCAATTGAGCACCGGCATGTTGAAATGCTGTTTTAAAGGCCATGGTACCGGCAAGCTGAAAGGCCATATCATTGGAATCGACAGGGTGCATCTTGCCATCATACACACTCACACGGATATCGCGACAATGTGAACCTGTCAGTGGTCCCTCTGTCATTTTATTCATCACCCCTTTTTTAATGGCGTTGCTGAATTTAGAGTCAATAGAACCTCCAACAATGCACCAATAAAAGGCAAGCGTTCCGCCCCAGGGGAGATGTTCATATTCACGATGACGAACGGTCAATCCATCCGGATCACCCATGCCTTCATGATAAGGTTCAATCCGCATGTGTACTTCTGCAAATTGTCCGGCGCCGCCAGTTTGTTTTTTATGCCTGTAGACTTCATTAGCTACCTTGGTGATGGTTTCCCGATATGGGATTTTTGGTTTATCAAAATTCATGCTCACGCCAAATACCTTTTCGATACGGTATTTGATGAGGTCGAGATGCAACTGGCCCTGACCGTACATGATCATTTGCTTCAGTTCGGTCGAATGTTCCATCATCAGGGTCGGATCCTCCTCATGCACTACATGCAGCGCCTTGGCTAATTTTTCAACATCAGCTTTATTTGGAGGAGATACGGCAACACGTACTCTGGGTTCGGGAAAGTGAATAGGTTCGATACCTGATTCTACACCTTTTGTAGCGAGCGTATTATTGGTATGGCTTTCCTTGAGTTTAACGGTTACTCCAAGATCACCGGCGTGAAGTTCATTCACGGCTTCTCTGTTTTTACCCTCCGAGACAAAGATCTGGCTGATCCGTTCGTGTGCGCTGTTATTGAGGTTGATCAGATCATCGCCTTGCTTTAAGGTGCCGGAATAGACTTTAAAGTAAGAGACGTTTCCCACCTGGGGTTCAGAAATTGTTTTATAGATGAAGATGCGTGTAGGGCCATTTGAATCCGGAGCAATAGTATCTCCATTTGTTCCGGGCGAATGAGGTCTGTCTGCAGGTGAAGGCGCGATATCATTGATAAAGCCCATGATGCGGCCACTGCCCATATTGAGTTTTCCCGAAGCGCAGAATACCGGGAAGATCTGTTGTTTAGCCAGAGCAATGTTGAGGCCTTGCGTCAGTTCTTCTTCACTGAGATTGCCTTCATCGAAAAACTTTTCCATCAGGGATTCATCATTCTCAGCGGCGGCTTCGACGAGTACCTGGTGCATGGTCTGTGCTCTTCCGATTTCACTATCCGGAATAGGTTTTTTCTCTGGTTTTCCACCATCCTTTGGGAAAACATACATGACCATACGCAGGACATCCACGATCGTATTAAACCCCGCTCCGGTTTGCAATGGATATTGAAAAGGAATGGCTTTCGTGCCAAATCTTGACCTGATTTGCTCGAGCGTGGTATCAAAATTTGCTTTTTCATGATCCACCTGGTTGATCACAAAGAGACATGGTGTGCCGAATTTTTCAATGTATTCCCACAGGAGTTCGGTACCCACCTCCACGCCATTTGCGGCATTGACCAGCATCACGGCAGTATCTGCTACTTTAAGTGAGGAGACGACTTCGCCCACAAAGTCATCATATCCCGGCGTATCGATGATATTGATTTTATTTCCCCGCCATTCTACGTGCATCAGTGCACTGAAAAGTGAATTGCCACGCTCCTGTTCGATCTTTGTGTAATCTGATGCTGTATTCTGGCCTTCGATCGTGCCTCTGCGGTTGATGGCTCCGGATTCAAACAACATGCTTTCCACAAACAGTGTTTTGCCGGAGCCGCTATGGCCGAGCAACACCACATTCCGCAAGTTTTTCGTATTGAAACCCATTAGATTGGTATTTTTTAGATGAGATGATAATTGTCTACGGTATGATCATCCTATGATGATCATGGTTTCAAATTAGGAGTAAGATTTTACTTCAGGAAACAAATTGAAACCGCAAGACCTGATAAGAATTGGTCTAAATCAATATATAATGCGTAGGAAACACATTATCAGGACCTAGAAGATAATATTAAGGAAAAGAAAATGTATAAAAGCAAATAAAAATTTAATTGGTGGTCATTTACCTGATTTGGACAAGACCCTCACTACTCACTACTCACTACTCACGTCTCACGTCTCACGAATGACTTTTGACTTCTCATGCCTTGGCCCCTAAATCCCCTAAAGGGGACTTCATGTATAATTCTGAACACTCTGCCCTCTGCCCTCTGCTCTATGCCTACTGTTCCACCTCTAACTTATACCCAACACCTTTTAGTGTTTTGATAAAGCGATCGCCGACCTTTTCCCGCAGTTTCGATATATGGACGTCAATGGTGCGGCTGACGATGGGTACAGAGTAGCCCCAGACCTTGTGAAACATTTCTTCGCGTGTAAAAACTTTACCGGGCTGAGAGGCCAGCAGTAAAAGAACTTCAAATTCCTTTTTGGCCAGCGTGATGACTTCATCATCGATCATGACCTGATACGATCGGGTATCAATCTTTAACGCGCCAAAATCAATCAAACCGGAAGAACCAGCATTTGAAGGTCGGGCTGATTCTTTACGGCGCATCAACGCTTTTATCCTTGTCAACAATAATCTGGGGCGAATAGGCTTCTGGATATAATCATCAGCACCGGCTTCGAGTCCTGCAATCTCACTGTATTCTTCACTTCGTGCGGTCAGAAACGCGATGATGGTTTCATTCAGCTTTGAATTCTTACGCAACTCATAACACGTTTCCACTCCATCCATCTCCGGCATCATGATATCGAGGAGGATGAGATCAGGCACGTGTTGGTCCGCCAGTTTAATGGCATCACGTCCGTTGGAAGCCTGAATCGTTTCAAAGCCATTGCGCGTCAGATTGTAATCCAGAAATTCAAGAATATCCGGTTCATCATCTACGATGAGCACCTTGATCTTCTGATCAGCCATATCGATAACTATTGAAGGGTGGGAGTAGGAGCAAACGGTTGTGTATTGAGCATGTGCAAATATCCAAAGATTCCACCATGAATGGGTTGTCCGTAAAAAGGGATGTGCATGATGATTCTCCATAATTAACGGCCTCGACTGCATTGTAAATGTAATGTAAACTCTTCATTGTGTATGGGTGGGGACTTCATCAGGTAGTTTACGACTGTTGTAAAACAAGTGTAAAAACAAGGAAGATACTTCATCGATGAATTAACGAAAACTTGAATTGCAAAATGCGGCTGTCGGGTAAGGTCGGAAATACCTTTGCGGCGGAAATAGTGCTACAACATTTGAATTCATCCATTCCATTTTAAAAACAGAATCTATGAAATTTTTTTTAACCCTCCTTTCCTTGGTGCTGACCGTCGGCGTTTCAGCTCAAACCATCGTAGTGGTCAAAGATGCCGATCTCGGCAATGGTCCGGTGACCTGGACAAATGAAAATGAATATCATTTGGATGGCTATGTCATCCTTGAAAATGGTGGTGAACTGAATATCGAGGCAGGAACGGTCATCAAAGGTTTGGCAACGCCATCGACCGGAGATCAGTCCTCAGCCCTGATTATCGCCCGCGGCGCTAAAATATTCGCCAATGGTACGGCAGATGACCCTATCATCTTTACCGCTGAGTTTGATAACCCCGAAGATCCCTCAGACCTGTCAAAGAATGACCGTGGACTCTGGGGTGGGGTACTCATTCTGGGGGCCGGTATCGTCGGTGTCAATGGCGGTGTCTTTAATGTAGAAGGCATCCCAAGCACAGAAGGAAGAGCCGAATATGGCGGATTGGACAATGCGGATAATTCAGGCGTACTCAGGTATGTTTCCATTCGTCACGGAGGCAGCAAGCTTGAAGCGAATAATGAAATCAACGGCCTCACCCTTGCAGGTGTAGGTAGTGGCACTGAGATCGATTATGTAGAAGTGTATGCCAATCTCGATGATGGTATTGAATGGTTTGGCGGAGCAGTCAATGTAAAACATGCGGTAGTCTCTTTTTGTGGGGATGACAGCTTTGATTATGATCAGAGCTGGGATGGAAAAGGACAATTCTGGTTTTCATTGCAGGATGAAGAGGGCGCGCGCGCCGGGGAATGGGATGGCTCAGAAGCCGCAGACCTCAATCCAAAAGTGAGTCCTCTCATCAGCAATGTTACATTTATCGGTGGCGGTCTGACCACTGTCAATGCGGACAACAATGATGCGCTGCGCATTCGCAACGATGCCGCAGCACATGTTTACAACTCTGTGATGACCGGGTTTGCCCGTCGTGCCATTGGCATCGATGACAACTCCTGGCAGCGTTTCCTCGACGGCGATATCACGTTCACGAAGAATATCTTCAGTGATTTTGTTTCAGGGGAAGACTGGAATTCATTGGTCAGCGCCATGGATCCCGCAGCCCTGACAGCACATCTTGAAGCAAATGGCAATGTGATCGCTTCACCTGTGTTAGGAGGCATCTCCCGCACTAATGACGGCGGTCTTGATCCAAGGATCAGCGCCGGTTCACCTGCATTAGGTGGTGCGGAGTTGATTTCAAACGAATATTTCGATCCCGTGCCTTACAGAGGCGCATTTAATAATACAGACAACTGGGCACTCGATTGGACAGCACTCGATGCTGAAGGTTACTTCGGTGATCTCGTAGTTCCAGCACCGGTACCTGTTGTCGTAGTAAAAGATGGAGACATCAACGCAGGCGACAACGTCACCTGGACTGCCAATAATATTTATCTGCTGGATGGATATGTGTTTGTTGAAAACGGGGGTGTGCTGAATATTCAGCCAGGCACAGTCATCAAAGGCAAGGCATCACCATCAACCGGTGATAAGTCATCTGCCCTGATCATCACACGCGGTGCGACCATCAATGCAATCGGTACAGCCTGTGAGCCTATCATATTCACCGCAGAATTTGATGACACCAATGATCCTGCTGACCTCGGCGCAAGCGATCGCGGTCTGTGGGGTGGATTGGTCATCCTCGGAAATGCGGTAGTAGGCGTAAATGGTGGTGAATTCAACGTCGAAGGCATTCCAAGTACGGAAGGCCGCGTTACTTATGGTGGAACTAACAATGCCGATAACAGCGGCACACTGAAATACGTTTCGATCCGTCATGGCGGTGACAAACTGGAAGCAAACAACGAAATCAACGGCCTCACCTTAGGAGGTGTAGGTAATGGAACAACAGTAGATTTCGTTGAAGTTTTTGCCAACCTCGATGATGGTATCGAAT
>CAZYHJ010000087.1:0-1969 GCA_964646645.1 uncultured Saprospiraceae bacterium
AAAAGTAGCCTTGTTTTTTGCGGTCCTCCATACTCGTCTCGCTGCGCTTATCATCTGCACGCCCTCCGCGCTCAGTGAGTCGGGAAGTAGCTACCTCAGCGATGATATCTTCAATCGTAGAAGCTGAAGATCGCCATACACCGGTGCAGGTCATGTCGCCGATCGTGCGGCAGCGGATCAATTCTTCTTTGACTACTTCTTCAGGTCTGCGGGTGATGTATTCGCAATCGGCGAGCAGGACACCGTCGCGTTCAAAGACGGGGCGCTTGTGGGCGAAGTAAAGATTGGGCAATGGAAATTCCTCCGCGGCGAGATAGCGCCACACGTCGAGTTCGGTCCAGTTGCTGATCGGGAAGACACGAAAGTGTTCGCCGAAATTTTTGCGGCCGTTGAAGAGGTTCCATAATTCAGGGCGTTGGTTTTTCGGATCCCACTGACCAAATTCATCGCGATGACTGAAGAAGCGTTCTTTGGCTCTGGCCTTCTCTTCATCGCGTCGACCTCCGCCTAATGCCGCATCGTATTTTCCTTTTTCCAGTTCGTCGAGCAACACATAGGTCTGCAGATTATTACGACTGGCGTTGTATCCTTTTTCTTCCTTGATCTTTCCTTCATCTATTGCCTTCTGCACTAATCCCACATTCAGGCGCAGTCCAAACTTGTTGACGAGCCAGTCGCGATACTCCAGGGTCTCTGGAAAATTGTGACCGGTATCGATGTGCAGCAATGGGAACGGCACCTTTGCGGGATGGAAGGCCTTGATGGCCAGATACACCATGAGGATGCTGTCCTTTCCCCCGCTGAACAGGATCACCGGGTTTTCAAACTGCGCCGCCACTTCGCGGATGATGAAGATGGATTCGGATTCGAGTTCTTCGAGGTGGTTGAGGTAGTATTTCAAGAGATTAGGAGGTTAGGAGGTTAAGAGATTAGGAGGTTAGGGGGCTTAGGGGGCTTAGGAGCTTAGAGGCTTAAAAGGTTAGGAGGTTGGGGATTAGATGTTTAGGGGTTTAGGAGGTTAATAGGTTAGGAGGTTAGGGGCTTAGAGGTTTAGGAGGTTATAAATAAGTTATTGTCATTATTATTCGCTAAGCTTCTAATCCTCTAAACATCTAATCCCCTAAGCCTCTAAGCTCCTAATCCCTCTACCACTGAATCAACGGCATTATCTGTTGATGCAGCTCCTTCAGTGATTCATCCATTGTCTGTTGAGCCGTAAGGATATGTACATCCGGTTGAAGGGGTGCTTCATAGGGTGCATGAATGCCGGTGAAATCCTTGATCTCGCCGGCTCTTGCTTTTTTATAGAGTCCCTTCACATCGCGTTGTTCGCAGATGTCGAGGGGGGTGTCGATGTAGACTTCCACAAAATCCTGGTCGCCGATGATCTGGCGGGCCATATCGCGCATATCGCGTGTCGGTGAAATAAAACTCACGATACAGATCAATCCGTTGGCTACAAACAACTTTGCGACCTCGGCGATGCGCCGTATGTTTTCAACGCGGTCTTCCGGTGTGAACGACAGATTGTTGTTGATGCCGGTGCGTATGTTGTCGCCATCCAATACCACGATATGATAGCCTTGTTCAAACAACTTACGTTCTAAGGCAATCGCCAGTGTACTCTTTCCCGATCCGGACAGGCCGGTAAACCACAGGACCTTTGCATGTTGGCCCATGCGGGTTTCCTTTTCATCGCGGGGCACCAGGCGGTGGTCGGTGGGATGCAGGTTGATCATGGAATTATGGAGTGATGGGGTGATGGAGTGATGGAGTGATTAATGTGGTGAGTGTGAATCGTCAGTTGTGAGTATGTTGAATCTAAATACTGCGTCTTTGCGTCTCTGCGCGAGAATTTTTTTGTGCGCGGTGAGTGTGAATCGTCAGTTGTGAGTTGTGAATCGTCAGTTGTGAGTATGTTGAATCTAAATACTGCGTCTTTGCGTCTCTGCGCGAGAATTTTTTTGTG
>CAZYHJ010000087.1:2069-14444 GCA_964646645.1 uncultured Saprospiraceae bacterium
GTATGTTGAATCTAAATACTGCGTCTTTGCGTCTCTGCGCGAGAATTTTTTTGTGAGCGGTGAGTGTGAATCGTCAGTCGTGAGTCGTGAATCGTCAGTTGTGAGTATGGTGAATCTAAATACTGCGTCTTTGCGTCTCTGCGCGAGAATTTTTTTGTGCGCGGTGAGTGTAAATCGTCAGTCGTGAGTCGTGAATCGTCAGTTGTGAGTTGTGAGTTGTGAGTCTGGATGTGAGTGTGAATTGTCAGTCGTCAGTTTAGGTGGTTAGTATGATTTGATTTTGTGCCTCTCGCTTGCGTTCGAGGCCCCGCGGGTTATAGGATCGCGGCCTTTCAGGCCTTGTGGATTTGAAGACTATGTTGATTAACCTCCTAAACTTTAACCTCCTAAGCCCTAACCTCCTAATCCAATTTTACATGGCTTCGCCTTCCGATAGGTCGCGGACCTTCGGCACCTTTTGCCCCTAAATCCCCAAACGGGGACTTACATTTTCCATGTGTGAGCCCCCTTTAGGGGGTTGGGGGCTACACTCTTACCAGCATCGCAGGATCCACCTGCAAGACCAGCTGCAATCCCAGGCTTTCCAACGCGATAGCGACTTCGTGTTTGGATCGCTTGTGTATTATTTTGCCTTCCATGCCGGCGAGTTGGCCGAAGGCGAGCATGACGCGGTCGCCTTCCTGCATGGAAAGGGTTTCTGTTTTTATGTCCATCTCGGTGCCGCTGACTTTATGCAGCCAGTGCATTTCTTCTTCGCTGACCTGACAGTCTTTTCCATTGAGGCGGAGCACGCCTTGCACATAGGGCAAGGCCAGTACCTGGTTGCGCCGAGATCTGTCGAGTCGTACGAAGGTGTAACAGGTGATGAGGGGTAGTTCATACACCTTGACCTTGCGATTGTATTTTGCTGTGCGTCGCTGCAGAGGCACGAAGGCATCGATGCCCATGGCCTGCAGCCTGTCGCGCACAAATTTTTCGCATTTGGTTTTGGTCTTGAGGACGAGCCATGGTTGGTTGGCCCCTAAATCCCCTAAAGGGGACTTCATAGTGGAAGCAGCCCTTTCCATCCCTGGTTGAATTTGAGAAAGACTTGATGATGGAGCACAACTTTCGGTATGACTTGTCAAAACATCAACTCCCTCTGCCATAAATGTGGTGAGTTGAGCCAAATCAATCCCTTTGCCCTCTGCTCTATGCTCTATGCGTCTTTGCTCCATAGTAGTAGCGGTTTAGTGTCAAACTGATTCCAGTCAATTCCCGGCAGTTCTTCGTTACGATAGATAATATATCTGATCTTCCGGTTGATCAGGGATTCGGCTTTGCGGATGAGGTTGACGAGATAATTTTCGTCGATGTCACCGGTAAACATGAGGTCGATCACCGAGCTGTCGAGGCCGTTGGAGAGTTGTCCGATGAGATAGACTTCGCGGATTTCACCGAGGCGTTCGATGACGGTGTCGATGATCGTATCGAAGCCGATGTATTTGATGAGGATATTGTGGATATCCCGGTAGAGGGGATGATCGGTATTGGCCTGGAAGAATTTTTTATTGCCCTGGGTGGATGTTTTGAGCAGGCCGGCTTTTTCAAAGCGGTTGAGTTCCTGGCGTATGGCATTGGTGGAATCGCCAAACTCTGCTTCGAGTCCCCGGAGGTAGGAGCGGGAGCTGCTGTTGAGGAAAAACTTCAACAGGAGTTTGATCCTCGTTTTGGACGAAATGAGGGTCTCGATCATGGTGTCTCAAACGATAATGAGTAGTAAAAGTACTCAAAAATGACCAAAAAACATGCCAAAGCCCTCATTTGGCAAATATGGTGAAAATGTTTAATGTGTCAAAGGAGTTTAGGAGCTTAGGAGTTTAGAGGGTTAGAAGGATTTGGCTCCGGGCACAGTGTTGAGAAAGTTTAGTTTATGGTGCTGTTCGCACCATAAGTTTAGAAAGTATCCCCTTTTAAGGGGATCGTTCACTAGAACGAGGGGTTGCTAAACTTTCTAAACAGCGCCACCGAATAAGTGGCAAGCGCTAAACTTTCTAAACACTGTGTGCTTTAGCTAAAGCTGTATTTCTAAACTTATTAAACGGTGCCGCCGCAGGCCGGGCCCGCTAAACGCATCAGCCTTTACTGTTAAATCTGTTGATCGCCTCGGTCTTATTGGATACCTGGAGCTTGTCGTAGATCTTGTGGATATGTTGCTTGACGGTGCCGGTGGTAATGCCGAGCAGGTCACCGATCTCCTTATAGAGGAGACCTTTGGAGAGATGTTGAAGTATCTCTTGTTCACGGGAGGTCAGGGGGAGAGCCGCGACGACTGGCGTGACCTGCATCTTCTGGAAGACATCAAGTACACGACGTGCTATACTCGGCGTCATAGGTGATCCGCCTGCATGGAGTTCGCGGACGGCGGCCAGTATTTTATCTGAAGAAGAGCCTTTCAGGATATAGCCTTTGGCACCCGCCTGAAGGGACTGGAAGATCTTGTCATCGTCTTCGTATACGGTAAACATGCAGTACTGCATGGAGGGGCATTGCTCGGTGAGGGTGCGGATAGCCTCGATGCCGCTGGCGCGGGGCAGCCCGATATCAACGATGAGGATGTCTGCCGGACTGGAAGGAAGGAAATGCATGGCGTCTTCCGCGTTGTGATAGACTTGCTGGCAATGCATATCCGCTTCCTGGTTAAACAGGTCGCAGAGATGTTGGGCGACGTCCTTCAGGTCTTCGAGGATGGCGACTTTAAGTTTGTCCATCAGTAGGTGGGTTTAGGGGAATAGTAATGTGGATCTCCATGCCTTCATTTGTTTTTTGATACTGAATGTTTCCGCCAATCGCATCGAGGCGCTTCCGGATATTGTAGAGGCCGTTGCCGCGCTCTATCGCTGATGACGGATCAAAGCCTACTGCATCTTTCTCCAGGATGAGAATGGAAAATGTATCTCCTGCCTTAACTGAAACCGCAACACCCTTGGCTTTTGCATATTTGATCGTGTTGTGGAGAATTTCCTTAAACACCAGGAAAATATTTCTCCTCCGTTCGCCGCTGAAAGGGATTGTGTCCAGTCCATCCTGCGTGGCTGTAAACTGAAGGGGCAGTTCATGTTCTTCGAGAAACTCTGACGCATACCGCCGCAGGTAACTTACCAGGCTCTCGGCGTTATCAAAGCGGGCGTTCATGGCCCAGATGATTTCAGACATATTGCGGACCAGTCGGTTGCTGTGTTCGGCAATACGGGTGATTTGTTCGGCCTCTCCGGCATCTTTGGCTTGTTGGAGGGCTTTGTCGCTAAGGTAGCGGATGGTGGTGAGGCCTGAGCCCAGGTCATCGTGCATTTCGGAGGCGATGCGCGTGCGTTCGTTTTCGATGGCTTGTTGCTTCTCGATGAGGAGGGCTTGTTCGCGGAGGAGGGCATCTTTCTTGTCGGTTTCGTTTTGGTGCTTTTTCTTCTGGTAGGAGATAAAAAACCAGATCAGCACGGCGGCAAGGAAGACCGGCATGATAAACGAGGCTAAGATGATACTGTAGACAGTGTCCGGGGCTTCGAGCATAAGGCAGCACCTAAGTAGGCTAAACTTAAGAAGATATTTCCGAGATTCAATAATTGTGAATAAACTGGGTATTGTGGATTATCCGTAATCAGAATATTGATGAATCCGAGAATCGGAAAACTTGATGTATAAAAAAGCAGGAGACCAAAAATGAAATAGAAATAAGGGTCTTCAAACACATTGTAGTAAGGTCGTGTATAAATGACTTCGTACAGGTACCGAAACATCAATGGGAAAAGCAATAAGAATCCGGCATTATACGAGAGTAGATCGATTCGGGTGTGGTCATGATATAAAAAATTATAGGTCATGGTGACAATGGCAAAAAATAGAATTCCCCATTTTATCTTGTTTGCCCAGGGCTTGTCCTTAAAGTGCCAAAAGAAAACGAACAGGTAATAATACATGCACAGCTTGGCATAAGGATTTAATACCGGGTATTTGTTGTCGTATTGATCATAAAACCAGTCAGCAAACCCTGCTTCCACAAACACCACCATCATCATGAACGGAAGGAACAGCGGAAAGGGTCTTCTTCCCTTATAGGCGAACCATGCGGTCAGGGTGAGGGTGGCGATGTGGATGGCCTGGTAGAGGGGCATGGAAAATAGCTCTCTATGTAATCGCCATTACTGTATTGCTCCTTTAGGAGGCTTTAGATCTCCGAAATTGTATACCATATTTGTAGAATTAGTAATGGCCTCCCACTTCTCTGGGCTTGTTGGAGTTACCAGTTTCTGTTTCGCTAACTGAAAAATCGCAGTTGTTTGATTGATATTCTGTCCCGCCGGATGTCCCGTCGACCCATAATTAGCTGGATATATGATAAATGCCTTATCGTTCCAATAATTAAGATCATCCCATTGTGCACCTGAAACTCCATACACTTGCTTCATAGCGGTGATAATTTTAGGCCAGTCAAATAAAATAGTATGCGTATTGTCTCCAGTGGCTCGGTTGTTTAAATAGTTCCTAATAAAATCATCTGCATCCGTAGTTGGTATTTCTTCCGTATCGTCAAACTCCAAAACGGCAAGATTATTAAGATCAGTTTCTAATTTAACTAACGAATTCTTATATTCCTTTATTGCCATAATTTCTCCCTCTAAAGTTTTTGGAATTAGCCCGGGAGTGTCAGTATTCACTTCAAGAATATTTTTCAAATTATTTATTCTCCAGACAAAATAGATTGTGGTGGTCAATAAAATGACAATAATAGCTATAAGCCACTTGTTAATTCGATACATAATAAACTCAATTTTAAAATTTACTGATTTATTTAAATATAGTCTTCTTGGGGAACCACGCAGGCCATGCTATTTTTCCTATGGAACTTGTTCGTTATTGATTGATTTTGGTGGTTTAAGGTCCCCGAAATTATAAATTTCTCCTTCAACTACACTTACAGTTCCGCTGGGTGAGGTATTGCCTAAATGAACGAGTACGGTATTTCTTCCGTCTTTATCCTCTCCGTCTTCTGCACCATATTTTCCAAAATAACAAACCAGCGTATCAAATTGTAACTGAGTAAATATATTATCGAACTGAGCTCCCTCAACAGCTCCAAGCTTAGCCATAAAAGCTTCTCTAATACTTATAATTACTGCTTCAACCCTTCGTGGCTGGTCTTCACAAGGTTGGCTTAGATAGTTTCGATGTATTCTTCGGGCTTCTGATGGATCAATTTTACTCATTTTAAGTTATTTAGTTGATTAAATATTAATATGCTTGATAAATCTTGTGGACTTCCAACTCTATTTTCTTCAATAGAAGTATAAGAATACATTAAAAATTATACGTAAGCGATCCAAACCAACTCATGTCCCAGACATCCACAGTGGGCACCACCGTCAGACTGAGATCAACAAGATCACCTTCTCTGTATGCATTGGAAAGTGTTGCTCTTTTCCCAAAAACCACGCCACCGGAAATCACAAATTTCTGATCCTGCCCTAAAAAGACTGAGCCTCCGCCAAGATACCCCACTTTCGCATCATTATCAAGTTCAAAGCCTCCCGAAATCCCAATGTTAAGCACTCCCTTCCACCGGCTATGTAAGTGTGCCAATACCCCTAAACCTACTCTCATATCACCGGATGCTTCTTTGGTAATTACGCCTTTCGTCCCAGCGGAATCTGTCCTTAAGATATATGATTCATCCTTCAGGCCGGTGACAAAAAAACCTGTCGATACATCAAACTTGATGCCTCCCCGATTTCGAAATGAATAGACTTGCTTGTCTCGCAATAAAGTGCCTTCATATTCTTCAATGGTAATGATGGAATAGTCCTTATTTTGAATTGGAACAAGTAAATACTCAAAGTCCCCGGTGAAACCCGCTTCAAATAATGCGTTAGGTTTTCCTGCGGCTTGTCTGAATGTGGTGAGTCCGTCCTCATTCATTCGCTCTTCCCCTTTATAAGAAATGGTATATACTAAGTCAGTTGCCTTATAATTTTTAATGACCACACTCAGATAATTACCAACGTTCCAGTCTCCACCCGTAATGATTGATTTTGTCCTTTGATCAAATTCGAAGGTGGCTTGGGCCCGGATCGGAGATGAATATTCAACAAAATATATGCTGATACCATATAGACAGAATATACAAAGAGAATTTAGCCATCTCTCATTGGACATCCAAAATTTTTGCTGCAGCCGCATATAAGTACCAGTGAGGTTATGGTGCAAAATCGAAAAATTCATGGCAAGTGGGTTTTATATGATCATGCATTTACTGCGACTAAAAATAATGAAACTATCTATTTATTCACTTTTGATTAGTTATTGCAGTATAGGCATCTTATCTCCTGCAAGAATCAGAAGGAGCCCCTCCATATCATTTGGGGTTTTCAGGGGCTCCTCCCTCTTTTTGAGTGTTGCTAAGCTTTTTACCAGGTGTGCGATACTTTTCCACCACAACTGAGCGGAAATTCACAACACCTGGCCACCGGTCATTGAATAATACTCCCTTTTCCCTGGCTTATGTGTCAGATGGCCGGATTGCAGCTGACTGCCTGGAATACAGGTCCCCAATGAGATCTTTACCTCACACAGGGTTTAGAAATAAATGGTACTGCCGCTTTTTGTAAACGTGGTCACGGTCACGGTGTTTCCACCTACGGTATAGCCGCTGAAACTTCTCGTGATACCCGGTCCGCTGACCGTTACAATAAAATTGTTGACCGAACCATCGTCGGAAAAATCATCCACTTGCACGGTATAGGTTCCATCAGGGGCCTGAGTCTGCCAGTATATATTTTCAGGACCAAACCCATCGGTATCATCCCTGTCCAATTGTCCGCCGGAACTATCGTAATCCGTGCTGTATGAAATCTCCTCTCCCAGCGGGGTATAGACATACAAATCCTGATCCGTGCCATTGTCCCAGGAAAGACTGATCTGCAGGGCTCCGGTACCGAGTCTCAGGACCGAGATGCACACATACGCCTGATTGCTCACCCGGCCATTGATGTCATATACACTGAAGTTGATGCAGAATTCTCCCTCGTCCACATTGGTTGGTATGCCTAAAGGCAATTGCAACTGTCCGTTAGACCCGGATTGACTGTTATAGGGAATGTTGAAGTAGGAAGATGCGCCTGACACCTGGACATAACAACCTCCGAGGTTTTGCTGGACATTGTTATAATTGAAATAAATCGGCGCGGTTGATCCGTTCGAACTCAAAACGGTGCTGTTGTTGGTATACACCTCAGGTGCATTGAAACCGCTTGAAGTCGGGGCCTGACCATTGACACGTTGCGTACCCTGTGGCATGATCAGCACCTGGCTGAGGGCATTGGCGTTGGAGGGTGAAACAAGCTGATCTGTTGGAGGCGGTGGATCCGGAATAATTGGGTCAGGTACTTCCTTTTCACATGATGTAAGACATAACAAAGGCAATAGGAGGTAGTAGAAAAGCTTCTTCATAACTTATTATTTTAGGTGATTATTAATCAAGGGAAACTATACGAGAAATGGCAGGCAGCCTGGATTAAATCCGGATACCAAATCCTAAATCAAAATCCGCATCATTGAATTCAAGATCATAGGAGCTTACGTTGATACCAAAGCCGGAGGTGATATAAAACTGATCCCGCTTACCAAAATGAAAATCGTATCCTATGAGTATTACTGAACCATTTACATCATAGTAATCAGAATAGTAGTCATAGGAGCCGGTCCAGGGATCGTAAATGTAATCCTCATAATACGCCGTACCCAGATATCCGTACCTATAGCCGATGTAAGCGCCACCGAAATATAATTTTGCTCCGATGACGAGAGGCATACTTCCATTATCCAGCGTGGGATCATAAATCCCCAGGCCCACATTCGGTCTCAGGCAAAAGTCCCGGGGACCAATCCGCAGTTCAGCATTAATACCACCCCATCCATATGAAGCGCCAAAACCTGTTGAAATACCACCGCCTATCAAACTCTCCTTCCTGGCCACTTCTGTAATCTGCGCGGGGGCGAGTTGGGTAACGCGGACGAGTTCAAGTGAATGGCCTTCCGCTTTCTCAGCATCCTTCAGGTAGATCGTGTCTTCTGCAATCGCTTTGAGCCTGAAAGCGGTTCCCTCCATGGCATATAAGTTGGGCTCCATTTCATTCAGTCGGGCTTTGGTATTGTTTAGGATGACAGCATACCCGGAAGATTCTTTGGTGATCTGAATATTTTCCCCGGTGATCAGGGCATTCTTCCATTCGCCTGCAATATTGTGCCGTAACACCGAAACCGGTACTGGCTTATTTTCCAGGGTAGTAATTATATCCTTGGTCCCATTGGCATATTTGATAATGAAAACTTCGGGAGGAGCAATGGAGTAAATTGGACCATCGGGATTGTCATGCTTTTTATAGCGAATCTTATCCTGATCCACTTCTATGACCTTGGACAAAATCTCCTCACCATCCTTTTTGATAATGATATCCTGGGCGCTAAGAGTGGTGGAGGCGAGCAATAACAGCAGGAGTAACTTTTTCATGGTGCTTTGTTTTTCGTTGATTTGATTTGACAACGCTTCCCTTGAGGGAGGTGTCGCATTTCGGAATCAAAGCTATGTGCATGAAAAAGCTGCGGAAATATAACCTTGGTTATATGCCCGGCTGATCATCAGGCAGTGCTCAACCATAGTCTTTTACCTGCAGTTAAAAACTGCTTACGATAATCCGTTTTCAGAAAATGATCCGGGCTCCTGCACGACGTAGATTAATCTACGCCGAACGATCTTTTTTTTGCAAAAAAAGGATCGGAGATGGAAACCCTCGTTCTGGCGAACGATCCCCTTACAGGGGATAAAAAAAGCGGGACACTGATGGTCAGTGTCCCGCTGCAAATTTTTAAAGGCTTATCTCTTCTTTCCGCCTTTCTTCGTTGCTGCTTTCTTTACGGCTTGGCGCACTACGGCTTTTTTCACGGCCCTTTTTACGGCAGCGCGCTTAATCGCCTTCTTTAACGCCTTTTTTACCACAGCCTTCTTAACGGCTTTCTTTAATGCTCTCTTTACGACCGCCTTTTTAACGGCTTTCTTTACCACCGCCTTTTTCACGGCCTTCTTTACTGCTGCTTTTTTAGTAGCTTTCTTTGGAGCCGCCTTCTTAGTTGCTTTCTTTGGTGCTGCTTTCTTGGTCGCTTTTTTCACAGCCGCTTTTTTCGTGGCTTTCTTTGGAGCAGCCTTCTTGGTTGCTTTCTTCACAGCAGCCTTCTTGGTGGCCTTTTTAGGGGCTGCCTTTTTCGTAGCTTTCTTAGGAGCTGCTTTCTTAGTCGCCTTCTTTGTTGCGGCTTTCTTGGTTGCTTTCTTCACTGCTTTCTTGGCGGCAGGTGCGGGTGCAGCCGGAGCAGCGGGTGCAGGTGCGGCTTCTTTCTTAGGTGCGGCCTTTTTCTTAGGCGCAGCCTTTTTCTTAGGTGCAGGAGCTGCAGGCGCAGATGTTCCTTCGTCTTTGGTAAAAGGTGGATTGGGCGCAAGAATGCTATCCCCCATCAACTGGACTTCATAGGATTGTCCGTCAACACCCTCGCCGATGCTGTCATTTTCTCCGTTGACGGAAGCATGATAGATCGCAAAGCGTCTGTTGTTGCCTGGATTGTCGGGATCGGCAGGACCCGTGATTTCAAACCATTTTAAAGATCGGATGGCCATAGGTTAATTGTTTTTGTTTGTTAATGTAGTGGATTATAAATATGTAGAAATGTTGCGTTAAAATACAGCGTTTTATCGCATTATTTCACGCATTGCATAAAGTTTGTGAAAGATTATTTCAAATCAGCATCTCCATCATAAAGATCAGAGCGCATCAGTGCTGCTGATTCTCCCGTTTCGCGAGTACACTCCAGTCAAACTGCCTGTAGGATTCAATCGCCAGCACCGCAGCAAGGCTGAACAGAAACGCAGCAATGGTACAGGCCATGACAATGACCGAACGCTTTGGACGTGACTTATACAACGGCACTTCAGCCTGTTCAATCATGTGCAATGCAGGAACGTCAATATTGATGGCCGCATTGTACAACTTCAATTTCTCCAGGTCATACCCGATTTGTTCATACGACCGGTAGTAACGGGATTCCAGCAACTCCACTTTGCCCTTGGCCTCGTTAAAGTTCTTTAAGCTATAGTTTGAGTTAGAATCATCTCCATTCAAAATCGCCAATTCCCTTTCATAACCCGTGATCCTGGCCTGTATGATTTGAATGGTATCCCGCAATTTGGAGGATTGCGTTTTCTTCAGCGATTCCAGAGATGCTTTTTCCCTTTCCACTGAATTGGTGACCTCTGTAATCCTCGTGGCCAATATTTCTGTCTGTCCCCTGGGATCGTAAATCCCTGACTTTTGACGGTAATGGATGAGCGTGTCGAGGTTATTTTTCATCAGCCGCTCTTTATCCGCAATCGATTTGGCATAGGAAGAAGCCAGCGCGATCTGACTGTTTTTAATGATCGACTTCACTTCGGTATCAATGATCCGTGTAGCCATATTGGCCATGGCTGCCGCCCTTTCCGGATCAGTATCCTCCACCGTGAGTTCTAAAGCATCCTGTTTGGTCAGGAGGATTTTAAAATTTTCCCGAAAGGATTTCCTCATCTTATACCTGGCCTTTGGGGTGCCGGGTTTGATGTCATAGACGGTCCACAGGTCAAAGGAGTCAATGAGCATGTCGATCACCTTGTGGGAATTGCCTACCGTAAGGATCCGGTCGATATCCTCTCCACTCCCATAGTAATACATCTCTTTGTCGCCCCCTCCAAAAACCTTCTCCGGTTTGAAGAGGTCCTGGCTGGCCGCATAGAAGACCGTCTTGCCCTGGTAATAGTTTTTCAAAAGCAAGGAAAGCAAGGCGCTCAGCACAAAGGCACCCACAGTGGCATAAATGATATGGCGCCGCCAGGGATAAAACGTCCCGATGATGGGCAATAAACTCTCCTTTTCCATGGCCATATCAATATGCAGCAGGCATTGGCCCGCCGGGGTGTAAAAGTAAAAAGAATCCCGCACCCTGCCTGCGTCTCATGAGGTATGGCCTCATCGGACCAATATGGCTTAGCTGCAGAATCTTTAGGTTTGCCATCCTGTTTATTAAATGATGAGGTCATGAAACGCACATCCGCCTTTGTTTTATTGTTGTCTGCCCTGTTATCCTGGGGTTGTCAGAAAGAAAGCCTGAAGGTCTACAGACCAACTGACCTGCGTCTTCAGTGGACGGGTCGCACGTTTGCGGATGAATCAGGGAATACATATCTCATAGGAAGTGCCTCTTCATTGAAGTTTGCATTCCATGGAGATCAATGCAAAGTCTGGCTTCGAAATGCCGCCGCCGGACAAGACTATAATTACATTTCCCTTGTCGTAGATGGGGTCCACCAGCCTCGCCAGGCTATTCGTTTTACATCCCAAACGCCGATCGATATTACCCCCGAACCATCAGAAGATATCCATACCGTTGAGTTGTATAAGGAAACGGAGGCATTCAACGGAGCGATCATCATCAGTAAAATTGAAGTGGATAGTCTCGGTACGCTTCCTGCGATTACCCGAAAGAAGATCGAGTTTATCGGCAACTCCATCACTGTAGGCATGTCCTCAGATCCTTCGCTGGTACCCTGCGGTACCGGGATGTGGTATGATCAACACAATGCTTATGAAGCCTATGGTCCGCGTGTGGCCCGTGCATTGGACATGGATTATATGCTGACCGGCTTTTCAGGCATTGGGGTGTATCGAAACACCCGTGCTGACCGCCCCGTGATGGCCGATCTTTTCCCTTCCACGGTATTGAGTCCCGATCCTAAAACACCCCGATGGGATTTCAAAAAATTTGTACCCGATATCGTCAGCATCTGTCTCGGCACCAATGATTTTTCCGCAGGGGATGGCGCGTCACCCAGATCCCCCTTTGATCCCAATCAATTTGTACCGGCCTACGTATCTCTTTTGAAAATGATCTACACCCAATACCCCCAAACGCAAATCATCCTCACCAATACCCCCATGCTCAATGCCGGTCAAAATGAAATACTGATGCAATGTCTCGTGCGCGTAAAATCCGACACTGAGCGCTCCATACCTGGCATCAAACCGCTACAGCTTTTTTCGTTCAGCAAACCATATCAATCGGGATGTCAGGGGCACCCGAGTGTGGAGGAGCATGCGATGATGGCGGAGGAGATGGTAGGGCATTTTCGGAAGTTTGGACTGTAGATGATGAGTTTAGAGAGTTTAGTTTATGGCGCTGTTCGCTCCATAAGTTGAGAAAGTTTAGGAACCCCTCGTTCGATCGAACGATCCCCTTGAAAAGGGATATCTCTAAACTTTCTAAACAGTG
>CAZYHJ010000088.1:0-14220 GCA_964646645.1 uncultured Saprospiraceae bacterium
AGAGCAGCTGATTTGTAATCAGCTGGTCGGGGGTTCGAGTCCCTCTACTGGCTCAGTCATCGGAAGGGAACCGAACACAGAAGCTTAAGGAGGGGGTACGCCGGAGCTGGAGAGCCGGGCCAGACTGTAAATCTGGTGTCTCTGACTGAATAGGTTCGATTCCTATTACCCCCACAATTCGGAGTGAGTGTGTGTGTGAGTGTGTGAGTGTGTGAGTGTGTGAGTGGGGTTTGGAGAGTGGGGTTGGAGAGTGAGGAGTTTCTTTGAAAGATTGATTTGCGGGCGTAGCTCAGTTGGTAGAGCATCAGCCTTCCAAGCTGAGGGTCGTGGGTTCGAGTCTCATCGCCCGCTCCAAGTACCGCGACGAAGGTTGTGGTACCAGCCGATGTAGCTCAGGGGTAGAGCACTTCCATGGTAAGGAAGGGGTCAAGGGTTCAATTCCCTTCATTGGCTCAGATGGCAATTCGATCAATACAATATAGTGTAGAAATCAGTATTTCGTTCATAAATAGCATTTAAAAACAACAACAATGGCAAAAGAAACCTTTCAGCGGACCAAGCCACACGTAAACATTGGCACCATTGGTCACGTAGACCACGGTAAGACGACGCTGACCGCAGCAATTACCTACGTTTTGGCAGAACAGGGATTGGCACAAAAGAAGAGCTACGACTCTATCGATGCTGCTCCTGAAGAAAAAGAAAGAGGTATTACGATTAACACCGCACACGTGGAGTATGAGACGACCAAACGTCACTATGCTCACGTGGATTGCCCAGGCCACGCCGACTATGTAAAGAACATGGTTACGGGTGCTGCGCAGATGGACGGTGCTATCCTCGTTGTAGCCGCAACAGATGGCCCAATGCCTCAAACCCGTGAGCACATCCTGCTCGCTCGCCAGGTAGGTGTACCCAAGATCGTCGTGTTCATGAACAAAGTAGACCTTGTAGACGATGCAGAAATGCTCGAGCTGGTTGAAATGGAAGTACGCGAGCTCCTCGACCAGTATGGTTTCGATGGTAGTAATTCAGCTATTGTTAAAGGATCAGCCCTGAAGGCCCTCGAAGGAGATGCTAAGGGTACCGCTGCCATCATGGAACTCATGGATGCAGTAGATACTCAGATCCCTGAGCCTGTTCGTGAAATCGACAAGCCATTCCTCATGCCGGTGGAAGACGTATTCTCCATCACTGGTCGTGGTACTGTGGCTACAGGTCGTATCGAGCGTGGTGTGATCAATACAGGTGATACTGTGCAGATTGTAGGTATGATGAAGGAAGGTGAGAAGCCGATGACTTCTACAGTTACCGGGGTTGAAATGTTCCGTAAGATCCTTGACAGAGGTGAAGCTGGTGATAACGCCGGTCTCCTCCTCCGTGGTATTGAAAAGGACCAGATCCACCGCGGGATGGTTATCTGCAAACCAGACTCCGTAAAGCCTCACAAGAAATTCAAATGCGAGGTATACGTACTTGGAAAGGACGAAGGTGGTCGCCACACACCATTCTTTAATGGTTATCGCCCACAGTTCTACTTCCGTACAACTGACGTTACAGGAGATTGCAAACTTCCGGAAGGTGTTGAAATGGTTATGCCAGGGGATAACGTAACCCTTGAAGTAACCCTGATCAATTCCATCGCTATGGAAAAGGGTCTCCGTTTTGCTATCCGCGAGGGTGGCCGTACGGTAGGTGCCGGTCAGGTAACTGAGATTCTTGACTAATCCTGCAGTAACAAAATACTGATGTATTTCAGCAGGTCATGGACCAAAGGGAAAATGACCTGCTGGAATTTTTGACGTTTAATCCTGGCTTTGTTTGGTAATCTTTATCAGGTATACCGGGATAAATGAGTTTAGGGAGGTAGCTCAATTGGTAGAGCGGCGGTCTCCAAAACCGTAGGCTGCGGGTTCGATTCCTGTCCTCCCTGCCATAAGTTTAGGAGACTGACTTCATGAAGTGGGCAGCACTCCTGCAAAAAGAATGATGAAAGACAATGGAGCAGATTAAGTTATACCTGAAAGAGAGTTACAACGAACTGGTCAATAAGGTGACCTGGCCTACATGGGCCAACCTCATTGACAGTACTAAAGTTGTATTGATCGGTTCATTGATCATTGCAGTGATCGTACTCCTGATGGATGCGTTCAGCAAGCAGTTTACCGGGCTACTTTATAATATCTAATCCGAGAAAGGATGGCTGAAGGCAAGAAATGGTACTCACTCAGGGTGATTTCCGGGAAGGAGCGCAAGATCAAGGAGCGCATCGAATTGGAAATCAAACGCGCAGGCTGGGATGACGTGGTCACTCAGGTGCTGGTGCCTTCAGAAAAGGTATATAAGATCCGTAACGGGAAAAAAGTAATCCTGGACCGGAATATTCTTCCAGGCTATATACTACTGGAAGCTGATCCGGATCGCTTTAGTGCAGAAATCGTTCAGGGTATCTCAAACATGCCGAATGTGATTCACTTCCTGGGACGTAACAACCCCATCCCCATGCAGGAAAGTGAAGCCAATCGGATGCTGGGTAAGGTGGATGATTCACAAGGATTGGTGGAGTCGATGGTGGAGCCCTTTATAGAAGGGGAAATGGTTAAAATCATTGATGGTCCGTTCAACGATTTTGTCGGGGACATTAAGGAAATCAATGAGGAAAAGAAGAAACTAAAAGTTATTGTAAAAATATTTGGCAGAGGAACAGAGGTCGAGCTCAACTTTATGCAGGTTGAGAAAACTTCCTGATTTACTGCTTATTCACTATTAAGATCTGAAGTCAATTATGGCAAAGGAAATAGAAACATTCATCAAGCTACAGGTTAAGGGCGGCGCAGCTAATCCGGCACCTCCTGTTGGTCCTGCTCTCGGTTCCAAGGGGGTAAACATCATGGAATTCTGCAAGCGTTTTAACGCCCGCACACAGGATCAGCCAGGCAAACTTATTCCGGTGATTATCACCGTTTATAAGGATAAATCATTTGAGTTTGAACTCAAAACAGCTCCTGCTGCAGTACAGTTGCTGGAAGCCTCAAAGGTGAAATCCGGAAGTGCAGAGCCCAATCGTAAGAAGGTAGGATCTGTTTCCTGGGATCAGGTCACGACTATCGCTCAGGACAAAATGGCTGACCTCAATGCCTTTACCATTACCTCTGCGATCAGCATGGTGGCAGGTACAGCAAGGAGCATGGGACTCACCATCACAGGCACACCTCCGGAAGGGATTACTGTAAAATCCTAATCGGTTCGCAGATCATTATCCATGTTCAGAAAGTTGAACATGTGTATCATAAGATTATTTCACTAAAAGGGAGTAAACCGGATCATGCCGGATTACGCCATAACCTTTAAAACATTTTTGAATGGCTAAGCTTAGCAAAAAAATGGCTATCGCTGTCAAGAAAGTCGATAGCGAGAAACTTTATGACCTCCAGGAGGCCATGAAGTTGGTCAAGGAAGTCAATGTCACCAAGTTTGATTCTTCCGTTGACCTTCATATCCGCCTGGGAGTAGATCCCAGAAAAGCCGATCAGGCTATACGCGGTACCGTAAGTCTTCCACACGGAACAGGTAAAACCAAGCGGGTGCTTGTACTTTGTACACCTGACAAAGTACAGGAAGCCGTAAATGCCGGAGCAGATTACGCCGGGCTCGATGAGTTCATCACTAAAATCCAGGATGGCTGGACAGATATTGATGTGATCGTAGCTATGCCATCTGTGATGGCACAGGTGGGTAAGGTAGGTCGTATCCTCGGTCCACGCGGATTGATGCCTAATCCTAAGTCTGGTACAGTGACCATGGATATTGCAGGTGCTGTTCAGGAAGTGAAAGCCGGTAAGATTGCATTCCGCGTAGACAAATTCGGAATCATTCACTCGCCCGTAGGACGTGTTTCTTTCAGCGCTGAAAAGCTTCAGGAGAATGCACTTGAGTTACTCCACACCATACAGCGTCTGAAACCAAGCAGCGCTAAAGGTGCTTACATGAAGACCATCTCCGTGGCTTCTACTATGAGCCCAGGCATTAACATTGATCCAAAAGTTGTTTAATCCGATCGCATTCCTCCGATAGCAGATCATCAAATATCCAGACACGATGAACAAACAAGATAAAAATCAGGTCATACAGGAATTGCGTGAGAAATTCGACAACAGTTCCTTTATTTATTTTACAGATGCCTCTTCTATGACCGTTGCGCAGGTGAACAAACTCAGGCGCATGTGTTTTCAGCAGGGGATTGAAATGACTGTAGTGAAAAACACCCTGGCCCAGAAAGCCATGGAATCCCTTGGCGAAGAGCGCGGGTTTGCCCCTGTGTTTGCAGCGCTCGCGGGACCTACAGCCATCATGTTGACGCAGACAGCAAATGCACCTGCAAGACTGATCAAAGAATTCCGTCAGGATGGGGACAAACCCAAACTGAAGGCGGCGTATATCGACAGCGATGTGTTTTTTGGCGATGACAGTCTCGAAGCGCTTGCTTCGCTGAAATCCAAAGAAGAACTCGTTGGTGATATCATTATGCTTCTTCAATCTCCTGCCAAGAATGTTATCTCTGCCCTCAAGTCCGGAGGCAGCACGATTGCAGGGTTGGTCAAGACGCTTGAAGAGCGCGCATCATAAGGCTTCCATGTTTCATCATATTCAATCATTTGACAATTTTTAAAATCAAAAAAAATGGCAGACGTTAAATCATTAGCCGAACAGTTGGTCAACTTAACCGTAAAAGAAGTCACCGAACTGGCAAGCATTCTGAAATCAGATTACGGTATTGAGCCTGCAGCTGCTGCTGTAGCTGT
Source organism: uncultured Saprospiraceae bacterium (assembly GCA_964646645.1). Lineage (GTDB taxonomy): Bacteria > Bacteroidota > Bacteroidia > Chitinophagales > Saprospiraceae > Opimibacter. Next base: position 4,803 of record CAZYHJ010000088.1, read on the forward strand.
TGCTGCTGCTCCGGGTGCCGGAGGTGGTGCTGCTGCTGCTCCTGCTGAAAAGACCGAGTTTGACATCTTCCTGAAGAATGCAGGAGGAAACAAACTCCAGGTGGTTAAGGAGGTAAAGACCCTGTTAGGACTTGGCTTGAAAGAAGCTAAGGACCTGGTAGATGCCGCTCCAGCTATGCTGAAGCAAGGCGCGCCAAAGGACGAAGCTAACTCAGTGAAGGCAGCGCTCGAAGCCGCCGGTGCTGAGGTAGAACTGAAGTAATCGTTCCTGAGGGAGAACCTCTATTTTTTCATCTTAAACTGATATCACCAAACGAAAGGTGCATCATTGAGATATTCATTGTATTCCAACAAGGCTTAGCCGGGAGGTGCACTCCACCTTCCGGCTTGGCTATTTGTGTTAGTAAGCATTTGGCTCAGCGAGTTTTCAATCATAAATCCTAACCATTCATGGCCGGTCACGCAGCAGTAAAATCACATACTAAAGAGAGGCTCAATTTTGGCAAAATTGACCTCAATACCCAATATCCGGACTTCCTTGAGATCCAGTTAAAATCATTCCAGGAGTTTTTCCAGTTGGAGACAACGCCTGAGAACAGAAACAGCGAAGGTCTTTATAAAGTGTTTCAGGAGAACTTTCCCATTTCTGACGCACGCAGCATTTTCGTGCTGGAGTTTCTGGATTACTTCATCGACCCGCCACGTTACAAGATTGAAGAATGTATGCACAGGGGGCTTACGTACAGCGTGCCCCTGAAGGCCAAACTCAGGCTCTCCTGCAACGACGAAGAGCACATTGATTTTGAAACTATCGTTCAGGATGTATTCCTCGGAAACATCCCATATATGACCCCGAAGGGCACCTTCGTGATCAATGGCGCTGAGCGTGTTATCGTATCTCAGCTTCACAGGTCACCTGGCGTATTTTTCAGTCAATCCTATCACCCGAACGGGACAAAGATTTATTCTGCCCGTGTGATTCCGTTTAAGGGCGCATGGATGGAATTTGCCACTGACATCAACAATGTGATGTATGCCTACATCGACCGTAAGAAGAAGTTTCCGGTCACGACATTGTTACGTGCCATTGGGTATGACTCTGACCGCGAGATCCTCAGCTTGTTTGAACTGGCAGAGGAAGTAAAGGTGAGCAAAGCCACGTTGAAAAAAGCCATCGGTCGCAAACTTGCCGCACGTATTCTCCGCAAATGGACCGAAGACTTCGTAGATGAAGATACAGCCGAGGTAGTCACCATCGAACGTAATGAGATTATTCTCGAGCGCGATGTCATCATCGATGAGGACCATATCGACATGATCCTTGAAGCGAATGAGTCCACCATTATCCTTCAGCGTGAGGACATAGGTGAAGATTATTCGATCATCTACAATACACTTCAGAAAGACCCAACCAGCTCCGAGATGGAAGCTGTGCAATATATCTATCGTCAGCTCAGAGGTTCTGATCCCCCGGATGAGGAGACAGCACGTGGCATTATCGACAAGCTTTTCTTTTCTGATAAGCGTTACAATCTGGGTGATGTAGGCCGCTACAAGATCAACCGCAAGCTGGAGATCGATATTGATAAAGACACGTTGGTCCTCACCAAGGAGGACATCATTTCGATTGTCAAATACCTGGTCAGCCTAACCAACCAAAAGGCTGAGTTGGATGATATTGATCACTTGTCCAACAGACGTGTCCGTACTGTTGGAGAGCAGTTATATGCCCAGTTTGGCGTAGGTCTGGCGCGTATGGCCAGAACCATTCGTGAGCGTATGAATGTGCGGGATAATGAGGTCTTCACGCCAATTGATCTGATCAATGCGCGGACCCTTTCTTCCGTCATCAATTCCTTCTTTGGTACCAGCCAGTTATCACAGTTTCTGGATCAAACCAATCCATTGTCAGAGATCACGCATAAGCGTAGGATTTCAGCACTGGGTCCAGGCGGTCTGAGCCGTGAACGTGCAGGTTTTGAGGTGCGGGACGTACACTATTCACACTATGGACGTCTGTGTACCATTGAGACCCCTGAAGGTCCTAATATCGGTTTGATCTCCACACTCTGTGTGCATGCGAAGATCAATAAGATGGGCTTCCTTGAGACTCCTTATCGTCGGGTTGCTGATGGTAAAGTGGTGCTGAAGGGCAATGCCGAATACCTGACTGCGGAGGGAGAGGACTATTTGAAGATTGCACAGGCCAATACGCCAATCGATAAAGGCGGATTGTTCATGACCGATAGAATCAAGGCCCGCGAGCATGGAGATTTTCCAATGCTTTCACCTGAGGAAATCGAATACATGGACGTTGCACCAAACCAAATCGTAGGTGTTTCTGCATCCTTGATTCCGTTCCTGGAGAACGATGATGCCAACCGTGCGCTCATGGGCTCGAACATGCAACGTCAGGCCGTTCCGTTGATCAAACCAGCGTCACCGATTGTGGGTACAGGTCTTGAGGCCAAAGTGGCACAGGACAGCCGGATGTTGATCAATGCTGAAGGCCCTGGTGTCGTGCAGTACGTTGATTCCACAAAGATCACTATCAAGTATGACCGTTCTGAAGAAGATCAGTTGGTCAGCTTTGAAGATGATTTAAAAACATATTACCTCACAAAATTCCAGCGTACCAACCAGGGTACTTGTATCAACCTAAAGCCTATCATCAAGAAGGGTGACCGGGTGAAAGAAGGTACCATTCTCTGCGATGGTTACGCCACAGAAAAGGGAGAACTCGCATTGGGTCAAAACCTCAAAGTGGCTTTCATGCCATGGAAGGGATACAACTTTGAGGATGCTATCGTAGTGTCTGAGCGGATTGTAAAGGAAGACATCTTTACCTCCGTACACATCGAAAGTTTTGAACTTGAAGTGCGTGACACCAAACTTGGAGAGGAAGAGTTGACGAATGATATTCCTAACGTCAGTGAAGAAGCTACAAAGGATCTTGACGAGAATGGTATCATCCGTGTAGGTGCCAATGTGAAGGAAGGTGATATCCTGATCGGTAAAATCACACCGAAGGGAGAAACAGATCCTACACCGGAAGAGAAATTGCTCCGTGCGATCTTCGGCGACAAGGCGGGAGACGTGAAGGATGCTTCATTTACCGCACCACCATCCACAGATGGTGTCGTTATTGACAAGCAACTCTTTGCCCGCGCTAAAAAGGATAAATTCCAGAAAGCGCAGGAAAAGAAACTGATTGATCAGCTCGATGACAAACATGCCGTTGTGCTGAATGAACTCAAGACCTTGCTGATTGACAAGTTGTCTGTGTTAGTGAAAGGACAAGCGTCTAATGGTGTTAAAACCATCTATGGCGAGTCAGTGATCAACAAGGGCAATAAGTTTACCCCGAAGGTGCTGAAGACCATTGATTTTTCACAAATCGACTATACCGGTTGGACAGGTGACAAGCATACGGACGGATTGATCTCCAGGTTGCTGCACAATTACAGCATCAAGGTGAATGAAGAGATCGGCCGTTACAAACGCGAAAGTTTCAACATCAGCATTGGGGACGAATTGCCACCAGGTGTGTTGAAGCTGGCTAAGGTTTACCTCGCCCGTAAGCGCAAGCTGAAGGTGGGTGATAAAATTGCCGGACGTCACGGTAACAAGGGTATTGTATCAAAGATTGTTCGCCAGGAGGATATGCCATTCCTCGAAGATGGAACGCCGGTGGACATTGTACTCAACCCACTGGGCGTACCTTCCCGTATGAACCTTGGACAGATCTTCGAAACTGTACTTGGATGGGCAGGTGAGAAATTGGGTGTCAAATATGCAACACCGATTTTTGATGGTGCCGCGCTCGATGAGATTCAGGGCCAAATCAATGAAGCCGGTTTGCCTGAATTGGGTCAAACGTATCTCCATGACGGAAATACAGGAGATCGTTTCCATCAGCGTGCTACAGTAGGGGTGATCTACATGCTTAAGCTGTCACACATGGTGGATGACAAGATGCACGCCAGGTCCATTGGTCCATACTCTTTGATTACGCAGCAGCCACTTGGAGGTAAAGCTCAGTTTGGGGGTCAGCGTTTCGGGGAAATGGAAGTTTGGGCGCTTGAAGCATACGGTGCATCCAATATCCTCCAGGAATTACTTACCGTTAAATCTGACGACATCATCGGAAGAGCTAAGGCATACGAAGCCATTGTCAAGGGTGACAATATGCCAGAACCGCACATTCCGGAGAGTTTCAATGTACTGGTGCATGAGCTTCGCGGCTTAGCCCTTGATGTAAAATTTGATTGATTTCACTCTATTCCTAATACAGCATAGACCATGTCTCTGAAAAAGAAGCACGTCAAACAAAAGCAGTTCTTTCGCAGCATCTCGCTGAGCCTGTCGTCTCCGGATGATATCCTGGAGCGTTCATACGGTGAGGTGTTGAAGCCTGAAACGATCAACTATCGCTCATACAAACCTGAGCGTGACGGATTGTTTTGCGAGCGCATCTTTGGCCCTGTCAAAGATTTTGAATGTTACTGCGGTAAATACAAACGCATTCGTTATAAAGGCATCGTATGCGACCGTTGCGGGGTAGAGGTGACTGAAAAGAAAGTGCGTCGCGAACGTATGGGCCACATCAAATTGGTGGTGCCTGTAGTACATATCTGGTTTTTCAAATCCCTTCCAAATAAGATTGGTTACATCCTGGGATTGTCTTCCAAAAATCTTGAGTCGATCGTTTACTATGAGCGATACGTAGTAATCAGGCCTGGGGTGAAGGCAGATGATGGAGTAGACCAGATGGATTTGCTGACCGAGGAAGAATATTTTGATGTTTTGGATACGCTGCCTGAAGGCAATCAGATGCTGGATGACACCGATCCGAATAAATTCATTGCCAAGATGGGGGCTGAGGCGATCTTTGATCTCCTGGCCAGTATAGATCTCAAGAAACTTTCTGACAATCTTCGCCATCAATCCGCAACAGAGACCTCGCAACAGCGTAAATCTGAGGCATTGAAGAGGCTTCGTGTTGTAGAAGCTATTCGTGAAGGAAACATGCACACCGAGAATCGTCCTGAATGGATGATTATCCAATACCTCCCTGTGATTCCGCCGGAACTTCGTCCGTTGGTTCCTTTGGATGGTGGTCGTTTCGCCAGTTCCGATTTAAATGATCTTTACAGACGGGTTATCATCCGTAACAATCGTCTGAAACGATTGCTGGAGATCAAGGCACCTGAAGTGATTTTGCGTAATGAAAAGCGTATGCTTCAGGAGGCGGTAGACTCCTTGTTTGACAACTCAAGGAAATCAAATGCGGTAAAGGCCGAAGGTGGTCGTGCATTGAAGTCGTTGAGTGATATCCTGAAAGGAAAGCAAGGCCGTTTCCGTCAGAACCTTCTTGGTAAACGTGTTGACTATTCAGGTCGTTCGGTTATTGTTGTCGGACCTACATTGAAATTGCATGAGTGTGGTATTCCGAAAGGAATGGCGGCTGAATTATTCAAGCCGTTTATTATACGCAAGCTGATTGAGCGCGGTATCGTTAAAACGGTGAAATCCGCCAAGAAATTGGTAGATCGCAAGGAGCCTGTGATTTGGGATATCCTTGAAAATATTTTGAAAGGACATCCTGTGTTGCTCAACCGTGCTCCGACGCTGCACAGACTTTCTATACAAGCATTCCAGCCACAACTCGTGGAAGGTAAAGCGATTCAGCTCCACCCGTTGGTATGTACAGCGTTCAACGCTGACTTTGACGGTGACCAGATGGCGGTGCACGTACCGCTTGGCCAGGCTGCAATCCTGGAAGCTCAGCTGCTTATGCTGGCTTCTCACAATATGCTTAACCCTCAGGATGGTTCACCTGTGACATTGCCATCTCAGGACATGGTGCTTGGTCTGTATTATCTGACCAAAGAGCGCAGGTCTGAGAATGGAACCAAGGTGATGGGTGAAGGAAAAACATTTTATAGTGCTGAGGAAGTTGTGATTGCGCACAACGAGGGCCGTCTTGATCTGCATGCGCTGATTAAGGTGCGTGCAAGGGTTGAAGATGAGAATGGTAATTTGGTGCATAAGGTGATTGAAACCTCCACTGGTCGGGTATTATTTAATGAAGTAGTTCCGGAGACGGTGCCTTATATCAATATCCTGCTCACCAAGAAGAACCTTCGTAAGGTTATCGGGGACATTCTGACTAGAACTAATTTCCCAAGAACCGCACAGTTCCTAGATGATATTAAGGACCTTGGTTTTAGTTGGGCGTTCAGAGCAGGATTGTCTTTCAAATTGGGCGACCTGATTACACCTTCTATCAAGGAGGAAACGCTTAAGATGGCCCAGGAGGATGTTGATGAAGTATTCAACAACTACAACATGGGTTTGATTACCGAGAATGAGCGGTACAATCAGACGATTGACAAGTGGACATACGCTGACAACAAGATCACGGAAAGTCTCATGAAGGAGTTGTCACAACATAACCAGGGATTCAACTCCGTGTTTATGATGCTCGATTCCGGTGCGCGTGGTTCTAAGAATCAGATCAAGCAGCTCTGCGGACTTCGCGGTCTTATGGCTAAGCCAAGAAAATCAGGGGATACCGGTAGGGCGGTTATTGAAAACCCGATCCTTTCCAACTTCCTTGATGGATTGAGCGTACAGGAGTACTTTATTTCCACGCACGGTGCCCGTAAGGGTCTTGCGGATACTGCTCTCAAGACGGCTGACGCAGGTTATCTGACACGTCGTCTGGTGGATGTGGCCCAGGATGTTGTGGTCATGGAAAATGATTGTGAAACACTGCGCGGTATTGAAACCGCAGCATTGAAGGATAACGAAAAGATTATCGAAAGCCTGGCATCCCGTATCCAGGGCCGATTCTCGCTCTATGACATCGTTAATCCGATCACGGATGAAGTCATTGTGGGTGCCGGTGAATATATTTCTGAAACCATTGCAGAGCGTGTTGAGGAAATAGGTATCGAAAGGGTAACAATTCGTTCAGTGCTCACTTGCGAAAGCAAAAGAGGTACGTGCGCAAAATGTTATGGTAAGAACCTTGCGACAGGACGTATTGCAGAGATGGGTGATGCTGTAGGTATCATTTCAGCACAGAGTATTGGTGAGCCTGGTACACAGCTTACACTTCGTACGTTCCACGTCGGTGGTATTGCTTCGCTCTCCAAAAAGGAATCTGAATTGGTTTCTAAGTTTGATGGTGTGGTGGATTTTGAAGATGTACGTACCGTCAAGTATGAAGATGAAGAGGGTAAGCAGGAGGTTGTCATTTCCAGATCCGGTGAAATCAAAATCACAGATCCGGACGGTGGCCGTATCTATGTGACACACCACATCCCTTATGGTGCCAAGATCATGGTGCAGAACAAGCAGGCCATCAAGAAAGGGCAGATGATTTGTCATTGGGATATCTTCAATGCAGTGATCATCACTGAATTCGCAGGTATTGTTAAATACGATTCCGTTGAGGAAGGCGTGACCTTCAGAACTGAGCGTGATGATCAGACGGGATATGAGGAGAAAGTGATCATTGAATCCAAGAATAAAAAGAAGATTCCTTCGATCAGTATCATTTCCAAGGATGGCGAAGAATTGCGTAACTACAACCTTCCGGTGGGATCCTATCTGAATGTATCTGATGGGGATGAAATTACTGCCGGCAAGATCATTGTAAAGATTCCGCGTAAGACCAGCCAGATCCAGGATATCACCGGTGGTCTGCCTCGCGTAACAGAGTTGTTTGAGGCACGTAATCCTTCAAATCCTGCGGTCGTATCCGAAATTGATGGTGTCGTTAAGTTTGGCAGCATCAAGCGTGGTAACCGTGAGTTGTATGTAGTGGATGAGAAAACGGACCAGAGCCGTAAGTATCTGATTGGTTTGTCCAAGCACCTGCTTGTTCAGGAAGGTGACTTCGTACGGGCCGGTATGCCGCTCTCCGACGGATCAGTTGCGCCTACCGATATTCTCGCGATCAAAGGACCTTTTGCCGTTCAATCTTATCTTGTCAATGGCATTCAGGAAGTTTATCGTTCACAGGGTATTGCGATCAACGACAAGCATATTGAGGTGATCGTTCGTCAGATGATGCGCCGTGTCGTCATTGTGGATCCGGGAGATACAAACTTCCTGCAAGGTGAATCTGTTGATCGTCATGATTTCTTCGAAGAGAACGACAGAGTATATGATCGTAAGGTGATCACTGATCCGGGTGATTCCAAGAAGTTCAATGCCGGCAGTGTCGTTTCATTGCGTCAGATCAGGGAAGAGAATTCTCATCTTAAGCGTAATGATCAGAAGACCATGGAGTACAGAGATGCGGTTGCAGCCACTTCAAGTACTATGCTGCAAGGGATTACCCGTTCATCTTTGGGAACCAAGAGCTGGATATCTGCCGCATCCTTCCAGGAAACTACGAAGGTCCTCAGTACTGCTGCCATTGCCGCAAAGCGGGATGACTTGCAAGGTTTGAAGGAAAATGTCATTGTGGGCAAGCGTATCCCTGCAGGAACCGGAATAGTGAAGTACGAAAGTCTCCTTGTAAAGTCTAAGGATGGAGAAGAGTATGTAGAGAGACTTTACGATGATGAGAATTGATGAATAGAGGAATGCGGTGATTTAGTTTAATCACCGGAACATCCAGATAAAAAAGAGGCGGACCTATCGGTTCGCCTCTTTTATTTCCGGTTGTTCCATCCTGCCTGTCGTTCGATATACTTTCCGATTAAATCAAATTCCACATTCACCAGATCGTCCATATGAATGTGTTTGAAGTTAGTGTGCTCAAATGTGTAAGGGATAATGGCTACATCAAAGTGGTGGTCATAAATATTAGCCACTGTAAGGCTGACACCATTGAGACAAATCGAGCCATGAGGGATGATCAGGCCTCTGTACTTTTCCGGTAGTTCGAAACTGTACTTCCAGCTACCGGCTAAGTCTTTTCTATCCATGCAACGGAGCACGGTATCAATATGACCTTGCACCAGGTGGCCATCCAATAGTGTCGAAAGGGTTATTGATTTTTCAAGATTGACCTGATCGCTAATTTGTAAATGTCCCAGGTTTGTTTTTGATAACGTTTCCGCGACGACCTGCACCTCATGGCTGTCTGGTGCTGAATGAATGATCGTAAGGCAAACCCCGTTGTGAGAAACGCTTTGATCTATCTTGAAATCTCCGGATATCGGAGATAAAATCCTCAGGCGTAGCGTAGTGCCCTCCCGGATCGTATGCGTAACGGTTCCAATCTCCTTAATAATTCCTGAAAACATCAGTCAAACTTCAGTAGAGTGTAAAGATAATACTAGCGTTGGAGAAGGGATCAGCCGCGAATCAGCTCAATATATCCCGATAACATTATTGGCGTTTGTCCGAGGTTTTCAAATGCTTCACAAGTATAATAGTAAACACCGTCAGAGAC
>CAZYHJ010000089.1:0-8701 GCA_964646645.1 uncultured Saprospiraceae bacterium
GAGCTTTTGATTGAGAGTCGATTATGCAGTTACACAAAGTATTTTACACTCTCTGTTTGGCAAAATAACTCCCAAATACTGAATTGAATTCTAAGAAAGGGACAAAACTTTTATATTTCCATCACTCCTGCACCACCACCGACCCCTTCCCCATAACCATCCCCTCCCCATCTCTTAGCACCAATGCATAGAATCCGGGAGCCAATCCATTGAGGGTTACACGTGTGCCAATTAATTTTCGGAAAAGACGAATGCCCGAAGAACTGACAAATTCAACTTCAGCAGCATCACCGGCATTTGTTATTTCAATAAAATCAGAAGCGGGATTAGGATAAATGGTCACTGAGGAAGTATCTATTTCAGCAACTCCGGTAATGACTTTGTTTATTTTATTCCCCTTGGACAGTATCCACTTCTCCTGATCAAACAGCAACTGACTGATCTGATTCGTCCCCACATACATAGCAAACCGCTGGTGTTCGTATGTATGATGAAACACTGTATCCGCAACAATGCCAAAACGATATGCCGCAATAGGCACAGGCATTTCAAAATACTCCACCGACGGATCGGATTGTACCTGGTCGATCCACAGGATCACGGAATCCTGCACTTGTTCCCATGACACCGTATAAGACGGATACCCTTCACCATAAAACCAATCGTCAAAAAACCCATCCAGTGGTTTTCCGGAGACATCTTCAAGATGCCGCTGAAAATCACTGGTGCGTGTAAAGTCTTCATGAAATTCCTCGAGGTAGTTGCGGCACGCCAGGAAAAACGCACTGTCCCCCACCATCCAGCGCAACATATGCGCGAGGTAAAATCCTTTGTTGTAGGTAAGACGTCCATCAAAGATCACAGACAGGTCAGTGGTATCTGTCACATAGACCGATCCCCCCGGTTGACTCGTGATCGAATTGATCTTGGACGTTTTCACTCCTGCCCATGCTGTGGGTCGCAAGGCCTCAATGGCCAAACCAGACAGGTATTCCGCCATGCCTTCGCTCAGCCAGATATCGGTCCACGATCCAAAGGTGATACTGTTGCCAAACCATTGATGCGCCATCTCATGTGCGATCACATCAAAATTGAAAAACCCCATAAAGGGAATGGTCTGTACTTCAAGCGCCCCTCCGGCCGTATACTGCGCGTGACCATATTTTTCATCCGCAAAGGGATAGGGACCAAAGCGATCTTCAAAAAACTGCATGATATCCGGCGTAGCCGCAAGTTCTGCGGACAACGCACCTACACTCTCCGGATACAAATAATGATAGATCGGCAGCATCGTACCATCCTGCAGTAAGACAGAGTCCTGCACAATAGTATAATTACTGATCGCCAGTTCCAGCAGATAGGTCGTCGCGATCGGATGACGATGACGCCAGTGATGGATCCATTTCCCGTTGATTTCTTCTATTCCCTCAAGTGTACCATTGCCCACAGCATACTGATCGGGCGGAGTTGTGACATACACATCTACGGAATCAATCTTATCTGTCAGGTCCCGTTTGCCTGGATACCAGAGTTTATCCAGTTCGAGGTCCGTACTGATCACCGGTTTGCTGCCATGAAATTCCTGTCGAAGCGTGCCTTCTGATTGATATGAGATACTCAACGTATCCTGTTCGCCGATCTCCAGGCTTTTACTCAGTTCAATCGTGATGAGATTATCACTCCGTGAAAACGAAAGGTCTGTATCCCCTCTGCGTATAAAATCAATCGCCAGATCATCCTGATAATCGACCACAAACCGGTTGAGCTGATCGACGCGGCTGGTAAAATAAAACGTGATCACCCCGGCCACTTTATTGACCGCGGGATCAATCTCCACCCGCATATCCTGATAATGCACATCCGTCTCCGCGGCAGCAAAGTTTCGAAGTGTTGGAGGAGTCTGACTGATCCCCTCTGGAATGAATGACATCATCAAGAGGGCTAATATGCTGGGAAGGTGCTTGTGCAGGATCATGCGCTTTGGAATAGTGTGGTCTAAAATAGCATAATCCTTTAAAAGGCTTAGGAGATTAGGAGCTTAGAAGTTTAGTTCCATTTTCCAAACCCTAACCCTCTAATCTCCTAATCCCCTAACCTCCTAATCCCCTAACCTCCTAAGCTTCTAACCTCCTAATCCCCTACACCGACAGATTCGTACGAAACATCTGTATCGCTATCGCCAGCAAAAGAATCCCAAAAATCTTCCTCAACGCATCCGTAGCCGTCTTCGGAAGTTTCTTGGCGAGCCATGGAGTACTTTTTAGCACCACGAATATGATCAAGAGATTGGCCACTATACCTAACATGATTTCCATCGTATCAAAACTCGAACGCAACGACAAAATCGTGGTCAACGTACCTGCTCCGGCCAAAAGCGGAAAGGCAATAGGTACAATACTGCCCGAACTGGCTTCAGAACTTTCAGACTTGAAGAAATGAATCCCCAGTACCATCTCCAATCCAATAAAGAAGATGATCAGCGATCCCGCGAGCGCAAACGAACTCACTTCGACATGAAACAGTCCAAGGATCGCCACTCCAAAAAAGAGAAAGGCCACCATCAGGATACCTGCGGTTAGCGTCGCGGTAGGAGCATGGATCTGAACCCCACGTTTCTTGAGATCCAGGATGATCGGCAATGAACCGACAATGTCGATCACCGAAAACAGGATCATAGTCACGGATAAGACAGCAGAAAGTGCCATTTTGATTTATTTTAAATTACACCCAAAATAACGGTAATTAGGTCTAATGTGTTTCATAGTGGCAAATAATCTGTCAAAATGAATTTAGTAACGTATTTTTGGGTACAAACTAAATGCAACAGCTTATGAATCAGGGGGTAGAAAATCAAATTGACAGCACAGATATCCGGATTATTGAGTCCCTCATGGCCGACGGAAGGGCAGCCTTTTCGGCCCTGGCAGATGAAATCGGTTCTTCCAACACCCTCATCCACCAGCGGGTGAAAAAACTCAAGGACCTCGGCATCCTCCGCAAGCCCGTCTATCTCGTCTCTCCCGAACATGTCGGCTACGACACCACCGCCTTCGTCCTCATCATCGTGCGCGAAGCCAGCCAGATCGGCGAGGTCATCGATGCCTTAAAGGCCATCCCTGAGGTGGTCAGTTGTATCTCCATCATGGGCCGCTATGACCTCATGGTCCACGTCTACGCCGTCAATAATCGCCACCTCCAGGATATCGTCCATGACAAACTACAAGCCATCCTCGGCATAGAAGGCACCAACACGATGGTCGCCTTTGAGATGAGTTTTGAACGACAAATTTCCATCCCTGATGCAGATGTTGTGGCGAGATACCGTGCGCACAAGTGAGCAAGGAGCAGGGAGCAGGGAGCAAGGAGCAATGAAAGTGAATTGATAATTCTACATGAAGTCCCCTTTAGGGGATTTAGGGGCCGAACGGAGCAGTGAGCTAATGGAAATCCAATTCGTGAAAATTCGCGTGAATTCGCGGCGATAAAAACGTGAGTGATAAGTCGTGAATCGTGAGCTGTGACTGGTTTGCAGCGGATTTGGATGACAGAGACAGCCTTCTGCCCTCTTCCTGCCTCCCGCATTATGGCTTTGCAGCATAGCAGGATCTTCGCTGCCTTTCTGCCCTTTACTTTCTCACGGTCTCACCCTCTTACCTTCTTACCCTCTTACCCTCTTACTTTCTTACACCTCTGCACAATATTCCGTCCCCCAACTAGGTTATAATGGTGTACTAAAACAATCGTATGAAGCAATCCTTTACACATTTACAATTGACAAGGCTGGTGTATGGGGAGACGACAAAAGCAGAATCAGATATGCTGTTGGAGTTGGCCCTGAACATCCCACAGGTCGGCGAAAGCCTGGAAACCCTTCGCAAAGGGAAAGCGGCTCTGGGTACAGACCGGTTCAATCCGTCAGAAAAGACAATCAACCGGATCCTCGCCTACAGCGCCTCTACCGCCCCGGTGATCGCAAACTGATCCTGTCACCAGCTGTCATTCAAACAAAAAGGCCCTGCCAGACGGCGGGGCCTTTTTGCATTTACTTACTCATCATTATTCGGCACAAAAATATTAAAAAAAATTGCAATGACGAGAAAATAGTCAAAAAATGTCCATATATTTGCCTTCACATTAAAGCCGAAACGAATATATTTATCATCTTAAACGCTTAAAAAAATGTCTTCAGAAAAGGAACGCGACTCCCGGTTAAAAGCCCTCCAACTCACAGTAGATCGCCTGGAAAAAACCTATGGTAAGGGCACCATTATGAAACTTGGCGACAAACAAGTCGTCGAAGTGGATACCATCCCTACAGGTTCTGTCTCCCTTGACCTCGCCATCGGTATCGGTGGTTTCCCAAGGGGACGCGTCGTCGAAATCTATGGCCCCGAATCCTCCGGTAAAACCACCCTGGCCATCCATGCCATCGCCGAATGCCAGAAACAAGGAGGCCTCGCCGCCTTTATTGATGCAGAACATGCCTTTGACCGCTTTTACGCGGAATCACTGGGTGTCGATACTGAAAATCTGCTGATCTCCCAGCCAGACAATGGCGAACAAGCCCTCGAGATCGCGGAAAATCTGATCCGCTCAGGCGCTATAGATATTATCGTCATTGACTCTGTAGCAGCACTCGTTCCTAAAGCCGAAATCGAAGGCGAAATGGGCGATTCCAAAATGGGACTGCAGGCAAGACTGATGTCACAAGCCATGCGCAAGCTCACCGCGACCATCGGCCGCACTGGTTGCTGCTGCATCTTTATCAACCAACTCCGCGAAAAGATCGGTGTGATGTTCGGCAACCCCGAAACCACTACCGGTGGTAACGCCCTTAAATTCTATTCATCCCTTCGCCTTGATATTCGCCGCAACGGCTCAGCGCTCAAGGATAAGGATGGAAATATGGTCGGCAATCACGTCAAAGTGAAAGTCGTTAAAAACAAACTCGCACCCCCATTCCGTGTAGCCGAATTCGATATCATGTTTGGTGAAGGAATCTCCAAAGTCGGCGAACTCGTTGACCTCGGATCAGATGCCGATATCATTCAAAAGAGCGGCGCATGGTATAGCTACGAAGGCACCAAGATTGCCCAGGGCCGCGATGCCGCCAAGCAATTCCTGCTCGACAATCCTGAACTGGCCTGGGAGATCGAACAAAAGATCAAAACAAAGTTCGCCAGCTCCTCCAGGTTGATCAAGGTCGAAGAGGAAGTAGAGATTGAGGAGGATTGATCCTTCGACTCCGCTCGACGACCGGCGTTTCGGCTCCGCTCAACGACCAGGGGTAATGGACGGATATTATAAAGCCTGTAGGTTAATTGAGACCTGACGCTACGGGTACTTTAAATAGAGAAAACGGTGGGAATTTTCCCGCCGTTTTTCCTTTTATAAGGAACGTGGACTCAAAAGCGTTTAAGGAAGTGAACACGTATCTTTGGTATTCCATGATGAAATCCTGCACACTATGGCTGATCCTCGCTTCAGCCTTTCTTATTTCCTGCAAATCCCAAAAGGCAGCTACATCAAATGCTGCTGGTACGGATGGCATGGAACATGTCATTCTCGATACCATGACCGTCACCTCAGATATGGATGGATCGACCGATGCATCACTGCCACCATATCAACCAGCCAAAGACAGAGACTGGGATCTGTTGCATACCAAACTTGACCTATCCTTTGACTGGAAACGAGAGGTCGTGAAAGGTATTGCGACCTTGACCATGACACCGCTGTTTTACGAACAGGATACGGTTCGCCTGGATGCCAGAGGGTTTGAGGTCCATAGCATCAAAGTCAATGACAAGTCGGTCAATCTGTTTCAAACAGCCGCCACCCAGATCATAATTCCACTATTCAATCCTGTAAAAAGGGGTCAGGAGATTACCGTCGTTGTCGATTATTCCGCACATCCGGCAGCAACCGAAGATTATCAGGGTAATGCCATCACCAGCGACCAGGGACTCTTTTTTATAGATCCGCAAGACACCGTGCCGGGATTGCCCACGCAATTGTGGACACAAGGCGAAACGACAAACAACAGCAGGTGGTTTCCAACGTTCGATCAGCCCAATGAGCGAATGACACAGGAAGTCATCCTGACGGTGGCTGATACGATGATGACTCTTTCCAATGGGATTATGATTTCCAGCACTACGCTTCCCGGAGGCCTGCGCAGAGATCATTGGAAGCTGGATCTTCCACATGCACCTTATCTCGCCATGGTCGCTGTTGGGCAGTGGGATAAAGTCACTGACTATTGGCGCGGCCGACCGGTAGATTATTATGTGGACCTGGGCTACGGTCCTTCCGCTCGCGACATTTTTGCCAATACACCGGAGATGATTGATTTTTTCTCCAGGACATTGGGCTATGATTTTGTCTGGCCAAAGTATGCCCAGGTGATCGTTAAACAATTTGTATCCGGAGCAATGGAAAACACAACTGCCGTTGTCTTTGGCGACTTTATTCAGTTTGATAAAACTGATATCGTTGAAGACGGAGGCAATGATAATATCGTTGCACACGAGTTGTTCCATCACTGGTTTGGTGACCTTGTGACCTGCGAGTCATGGGCCAACCTTGTACTCAATGAGGGTTTTGCCAATTATGCGGAATACTTGTGGCAAGAGTACAAGTACGGTAAGGATCGCGCGGACATGCAACGGATGAATGAGCTCAGTGGCTATTTTGATCAGGCCATGTATGATGCCCATCCGCTGGCTCATTATCATTATGATGATGAAGAGGCCATGTTCGATGCGCACAGCTACAATAAGGGAGGACTTGTCCTCCATATGCTGCGCGACCTGGTAGGAGACGAAGCTTTTTTTGCCTCATTGAAGTTATACCTCAAGGAACATGCTTTTAAAGCCGCGGAGATCGATGATCTCAGACAGGCGTTTGAAGAAACCACGGGTAAGGATCTGAATTGGTTTTTTAATCAATGGTATTTTGCTTCAGGTCATCCGGTGCTGAATATCAATCATGATTATGATGCAGCCAACGGGCGTATACGCATTGACTTTGAGCAGCAACAAAAAGATCAGGGATTTCCCGCTGTGTTTACGTTGCCTGTTGAAATTGCTGTCATCCAACAGGACTCCAGCATCATAAATTTTAAAGTAACGCTGGATGCGGAGCAGAATCATTTTGAACTCAAAAGCAATAGTAAGCCCCTTGCCGTAGTGGTTGATCCCAGGGATATCTTACTGGCTGTTGTCAATCACACCATAGATTCTTCGGAATATTCGGTCAGGGCATTGGCTGATATCGCGATCAGTCACAGGATTTCTGCATTTCGGATGATGACTGACGTACCGGATGTCGTGATGGATCATTTTATGCGCGATTCGTCAACATCAATTCGTGCTCTGGCAGTCGTGCGATTGGCAGAAGAAGGTAATTCCGAAAAGCTTGCCGAAATGGCAAAGCATGAAACCTACCCTGTGATTCAATATTATCTGCTGGAGTCGCTGCGCGAACTGGATCCTGAAAAGGCAAATGAAGTGGCGTTAAAAATTCTCCAGACTTCGGACAAGGTGCCCATGATTTATTCGTCGCTATTGACTATCGCGGCACACGATCAGGATGACGCCATACATTGGCTGACCCACTTTAAGGACATGGACGCTCCTGCGTTATATGCGGCCCGCGCAGTGATCTATGCTCCAAAAGGTACCACCCTCAATCTGGATTATTTTAGGACAAAGGAGTCGGCACAGATGAAGGAGGACTATTTACAGGATTATATTGGCGCCATGGCGCAGTATCTCTCGAGGGAAAGCACAAAGATCCAGGACGAAGGGCTGGCCCTGGTCACATCCGATTTTTTCCTCAGGACGGCGGACAATGAATACCGTCGTTTCTATTTGATCACAGGTCTGCTGGGTCAATACTACCAGGAGGAAAATGAATCCTATAAGACCAGATTATTGTCAGCGATAAAAGATATGTATAACCAGGAGACCAATGAGTACCTCCGCAGTGTGCTGCAGGAAGGACTTGGCGATCTTTTGGATCGAAGCTAACCCTGCTCCTTGCAGGAACTAGGTATAGAAAAAGTGACTGTACTTGCCCAGATATTCTTTGATATCGGGAAGCGTCTTCTGACAGGTTTGCAGATCACCATCCTTTAAGCGATCAAGTTTCTCTTTCAACGGGATGAGGTAATTGTGCAATTGTTCATGCGCCTCGCCCTTCATGGTGCATTCCTGGAAAATCTTCTGAAACCGCGTAGCAAGCTTTTTATGCAAAGTCTGGTAGTCTTCAAGCGTAGCTGCGTCAGTCATTTCATTGACCATCCCCAACATAGCACCAATACCATTTGTCGTCTCAATGTTGGCTTCCCATTTCGCACCGTTGTTGAGTTTCACATTCATGTTGATGGTATGTCCGCCATCATCCGTATAGTTTGATCCCGGACGACTTGTTTCTACAGCAGGCTGATCAGCTGATGTATTTTCCTGTGAAACTGTTTGATCCCCCTTCTTGCATGATATCACGATCATCAGCAGAGAAACGGTTACGCAGTGAAATAATGTTTTCATAAATTAAGAATTAGTAATAGGCAATAGACAATAGACAATAGGCAATTCGAAGCGCAGCGTAGATCCCGCAGTGTTGCGAAGCCACTAAGCGGGAAGGCAATAGGCAATAGGCAATAGGCAATAGGCAATAGGCAATAGGCAATAGGCAA
>CAZYHJ010000089.1:8801-14190 GCA_964646645.1 uncultured Saprospiraceae bacterium
AGGCAATAGGCAATAGGCAATAGGCAATAGGCAATAGGCAATAGGCAATAGGCAAATGAAGAACGGTAAAGATAAATACTTTGTAGGTCTGTACACCAATCTCACATCTCACGTCTCACGTCTCACGTCTCACGTCTCACGTCTCACGTCTGACATCTGACATCTGACGTCTGGCATCTCACTTCACCAGTTCCTTCTCCATCTCAAGCGCTTTCGGAAAAAGTATATTATTCTCAAGATGAATATGCATATGCAAATCGTTGACAAATTCCTTGAGCAGATTGTAGGTCACAATATGCGTATTACAAGCTTCCGCAGGTGGGGTAAAATGATTCGTCAGCGCTTCAATCTTAGCAAAGCGATCGCCCTCATGCTCATGCTCTGCCATCATGACACTGATAGGAATGCCAAGTGATCCGGGAGGCAGCGTAACCACTGGTCCGGCCTGGGAAATCAAAGAAGTCATTTTCCGTATGCGGGGAAAGAGCACCATTTCTTCCTTCTTCATATGGAGCGTGAGCTCACTGGCAGATTCAAGGAACAACCGCTGTATTTCCATAAGTTCAGGAAAACGCTCACCATGTTTTGCGGTTAGTTTTTCCAGATAAGGAAGGATCACAGGAATGGTGGATGCTACATACCTGTGATGTTTGTTTTCAATATAATCGGCAAGCATCGCGGCGGGCCAGGCTGTAAAATCAGCAGTGGTTTCGGGCTTTGCCTGGAACAATAATTTCAGTTCCCGCATGACCTCTTCGGTCATGATGTTTTTACGTTGACACGCTTCATCAATGCTGATTTTTCCTTTACAGCAGAAGTCGATGCCAAATTTTTCAAAGATGGCGGCGGTGCGGGGATCACGGGCCACTACGTCGCCTACTTTATTCTCGAAGGACAGATCTGTTTGCATTTGTATGTTATTTAATTCATGATATAATTAGCGATGTAAAAAAGTCAGTCCGGATTCCACACCCAGCGATAAATCATACAGGGTCGTTTTTTCCAGCATATGCTTAAGGTCACTTCGGATCTCCCGATAGCCTGTATGAATGGGACAGGGATGGGATTCTGAACATGCGCTGAGCCCCATGATGCAGTGATCAAAGAGTTGGTTGCCATCAAGTACGTTCACAATTTGGGACAGGGTAGTAGATGCCAGTTTTTGGCTTTCGATTTCAAAACCACCGGTGGCCCCCTTCACCGACCGAATGATCTGATGATGGACCAATTGCTGAAGGATCTTGGCAGTAAATGCCTCCGGCGAACTAATGTTTACGGCGATTTCCCTGAGGCTTACACGACGGCCTTCAATCGTGTTGGAGGCAATGTAGATGGATGCCCGGATGCCATATTCGCATGATTTGGAAAACATCATTTCCGGCAGAATTTTGACAAAGATAAGGGGGTTTTTTATAATAAGGACAAAAATGTCCGAAATAAATATATTTTTTGGTTTCCCGATGCAGATGTAGGGGCAGGTCGCGACCTGCCCCTACATCTGCATCGACCGGGTGGCGATAGAATATTCCTACCTTGGTCCTTCATGCTCCGCAAGGTCAATGTCATCCGATATGTAACCCCTCTCCGCGAAGGGGGTAGCCTCCCCGCTATCGCAGAGGCAGATGACGAATTCATGTACGTCCTCAAATTCAGAGGCGCCGGTCAGGGCCCAAAGGCACTGATCGCCGAACTCATCGGTAGTGAAATAGCCAGAGCGATAGGCCTCAGGGTTCCCGAATTGGTATTCGCCAACCTGGAGGAAGGATTCGGACGCATGGAACGCGACGAAGAGATCCAGGACCTGCTCAAGTTTAGTGTGGGTCTTAATCTCGGTTTGCATTTCTTGTCAGGCGCCATCACCTATGATCCTACAGTTCACAAAATAGATCCTGAGGAGGCCTCACTCATCGTTTGGCTCGACAGCCTGTTGATGAACATGGACCGCACGGCTAAAAACACCAACATGCTGATCTGGAACCGACAGCTCTGGATGATCGATCATGGCGCGTCGCTCTATTTTCATCACGGCTCCACGGACTGGACGGCACAAGCCATCAGACCCTTCACATTGATCAAGGACCATGTACTGCTTGGACAGGCTACAGCGATGCCTGCCGCAGATGAAATAGCAAAATCAAGGTTGACCAGCGAGAAGATATCGGAGATTGTCTCGTGGCTCCCCGATGACTGGTTTAGTCCTGATTTAAATCCAGAAGAGGTGAAAGCACAGTATGTACAGTATTTTACCACACGATTAGCCCACAGTGATTTATTGATCAACGAAGTGAACCATGCCCGAGCAGCACGTTTTTGAATACGCTGTCCTTCGCGTTGTACCTAAAGTGGAACGCGAAGAATTTATCAATGTAGGCGTCATCCTGCATTGCGGACCGCTGCATTTCCTGGGGGTACGATGGAATATGGATGAGAAACTGCTGAAGACTTTTTCTCCCGATCTCGATATCGAGGAAGTAAGAGCCAATCTCTGCGCCTTCGATGTGATCAGTCGCGGCGGCGCCGATGGAGGTACCATCGGCCTGCTCGATATGGCCGGTCGTTTTCGCTGGCTCACCGCCACAAGGAGCACTATTCTCCAACCTTCAAGCGTGCATCCCGGTTATACCTCTGATCCACAATCGACCTTAGATCGACTATTCGAACAAATGGTAGTAAGATAAGATTTGATGTAGGGGACGGTCGCGACCGTCCCCTACATCAAATCTTATCTTATGACCGTCCCCTACATCAAATCCTATCTTATGACCGTCCCCTACATCAAATCTTATCTTATGACCGTCCCCTACATCTAATCTTATCTTAAAACAACTACTTTCCGGGCTTGCCCATAATTCGTGCCGAGCATCTGTACGAAATAGGTACCTGCCGGCCACCGACTCATATCCACTTTCATGGTATGCGCACCTGCCAGCATCCAGTCATCCGATGCCAGGGTTTGCATCACTGTGCCTTGCATATCCATCACACGTAAAGTGATATTGTCAGCTTGTTCAAGCACAAAGTTGATATAAGCCATATCATTGGCAGGATTAGGCGTAACCGGTGCCAGGTAGTGATTGACAAAACTCAAGTCAGGATCATCAACAGCAGTGGTCTCTTCTTCAAAAACAACGTCTTCGTCCCCGTCCTTATACAACACAACGGAAATCGGTAAAAACAACATCTCATCCGTGGTTCGTTCTCCCCAACTCACAAAGGCCGGAGGATTATTTGGATTGGATGGATTGTTGGTCGTGTTGTCATATGTCGCATACACATGTATGGTTGTGCCAGGTTCCAGTACGATATACTTTTTAAAGTTGTAAGACCCCTGCCAGTTAAAGTCCCAATCGGGAATGCGAATCAAGTTGGTCGTATCGCCTTGCGCATTGACGGCATAGACTTCAAAATCCTGCCCTAACAAATGCGCATGCGGCCAGATGGCAAACACACTGATTTTGACAGGTGTAGTAAACTGGCAGTGAAAAGTCTTGACGGTATTCGGCCAAATCAAAAACGGACCATTGGTGATCAATGGATCAAATGGCAGAAAGATGAAATTCTGCACCTGCCGGTCAACAGGCTCTTTTTTAAAGAAAATATTTATCGTCGAACTATCAATCTGAGGCTGCGGCGTAGGCCCATAGTGCACTTGCATTAAAAAGTCTGAACCTGCTGGCAGGATTTGTCCGAGACCTTCCGGAAAGGGAATGGGTTTTTGTCCGGGTACGTAGCCAGGAAACATATTGGCTAAAGAAGCATCCACACCAAATCCTCCAAAGCCATCATAACCATATTTAGGATCTGCCTCATCTAGCGCTCTTGCCTCTCCGGTATTGTCATAACTGAACAAAGCGTGGTGAAGGATCTTGGTATTTCCGGGTCTGAGTTCAACCGTGGAGATTTGTTTGTCTTCTGTCAAACCCGTAGGTAAAACAAACACCCTGTACTCATCTTCATTCCCACCATGATGTTCATAAGCCTCAGCCATCGACAACACGAGGTCGGGAGTACCAATTTGCGAACCGGTTGGAAATTCAGGAAGATCAGGTTCCTCAGAGGCATTTCCATAGGGTGACCCTGCTTCTACCCACTCAGCGATCAAATCGATTTCCTCCTGTTTCAAAAACCGCTCCCCCTGAAACCTTGAATACTCGGGATCTGCTTTCCATGGCGGCATGTACCGGATTCCGGTCACATACTTGATGGTTTCCGACCACGGCAGGATTTCATCATAATTGGTCATCGGAAATGGCCCGATCTCATTCGGCCTGTGGCATTGTGTGCAGTTTTTATAAATGATCGGTGCGATATCCTTTGTAAAGGTCACCTGGGCCATGATCTGCCCGGTCAGTAAGAGAGAAATGGTGGTCAGTATGTATTTCATCTTTCAAAAATAATCTTAAAAAGTAAATCTATGGTTTACAGTGTGTTGCCTGCAACACCTCCCACATTCTTGCCCTTTGCTCTTTGCCCTTTGCTCTTTGCCCTCTGCCCTCTACTCTCTGCCCTTTGCTCTATGCTCTATGCTCTATGCTCTCTGCCCTCTGCTCTCTGCCCTCTGCTCTTTGCCCTTTGCTCTCTGCTCTCTGCTCTATGCTCTCTGCCCTTCACCCCCCTATATAACAACCCACCGCCCTCGCTTCGATCATCACCTCTGGAGTCTGATGGATCAGCCAGGCATCAATGATGTCAACAAGGTCGTGCGACTGCGGATGAAGCTTTCTTTTTCCGACCCGGACATAACTGTCATCAATTCGGCCGCGATAAATCATCCGGTCGGTCCGATGATCCCATACCGCCACCTCTGGTGTGATCGTAATGCCCAATCTCCTTGTCAATGATTTGTTATCATCTCGCATCAGGGGAAAATCAAGATGGTAGGTTGAGCCGAAGGAGTCAATCACTTCCGGAGTAGCTAATTCACTTGGGAAGTACCCCACAAAACCCACTTTTTTCCCGCTATAGTTTTCATCCAGACGCGCTAACTCAACGGTATAAAACTGGCTGATCTTGCATTGATCCGCCAGGAAAACGTAGACCGTGAGACTGTCCCCGGTATAGGATGGCCCAACACATTCGCCATTTGCAGGCGATATAATCTGAAAATGAAATAACCAGCAGAGGATCAGGTACAAACCCATTTTTCAAAAATAGGGTTAATTGGCATATGCCTGTTGGCCCCTAAATCCCCAAGCGGGGACTTTGTATGATTCGTTGGCCCCTAAATCCCCTGAAGGGGACTTCAGGTAGAATTAATTTAAAACTGCCCCCTGCTCCGTTGGCCCCTAAATCCCCTGAAGGGGACTTCAGGTAGAATTAATTTCTCAAATTCCCCTCTGCTGTCTCATGGAATAGGTTGACAACAAAAATGTGGATAACTTTCGTAAAA
>CAZYHJ010000090.1:0-6844 GCA_964646645.1 uncultured Saprospiraceae bacterium
CATTGGAATGTAGTGATGTAGCAGGAATTGCTGCCGCACAGGCCATGTTCCCTGTGGCGACGGATAACTGCGATGGAGATGTCGCGAATATCAATAAGACCTCAGGTGGGTTTGTGCCATCGATGGATTGTCCTGAAGAAGGTACTTATACAAATACCTGGACGGTAACTGATGCATGTGGAAATGTATCATTGGTGTACACACAAGTGATCACTCTTACTGATAATACAGCACCCACCTGGATAACCGCTGCTGGTGCACTGGATGCAACCCTTGAATGTAGTGATGCGGCAGGTATTGCTGCTGCGCAGAACTTGTTCCCTGTAGCCACGGATAACTGTGATGGTGACGTATCCAATATCGTGAAGACATCAGGAGTATTCGTTCCATCGATGGATTGTCCTGAAGAAGGAACGTATACCAATACATGGACAGTGACAGATGCGTGTGGAAATATTTCCCTTACCTACACGCAGGTGATCACGCTGACGGACAATACCGCACCGACCTGGACAACGGTTGCAGGTGCACTGGATGCCACATTGGAGTGCAGTGACGCAGCAGGTATTGCAGCTGCGCAGAACTTTTTCCCAGTAGCCTCCGACAACTGCGATGGAGATGTATCAAACATCAGCAAATCTTCAGGAGCATTTGTGCCTTCAATGACTTGTCCTGAAGAGGGAACATATACCAATACCTGGACGGTAACAGATGCCTGTGGAAATATTTCCCTGACATATACTCAGGTCATCACTCTCACTGATAACACCGCCCCAACATGGACCACTGTTGCAGGTGCTTTGGATGCCACATTAGAGTGCAGTGATGCAGCGGGTATTGCCTCCGCACAGGCTATGTTCCCTGTTGCGGATGACAATTGCGACAATGATGTAAGCAATATTGTGAAATCAGCAGGAGCGTTCGTCCCATCAATGACCTGTCCTGAGGAAGGTACTTATACGAATACGTGGACCGTGACAGATGCTTGCGGCAATGTATCACTGGTGTTTACCCAAGTGATCACAATTACGGATAATACGGCACCGACCTGGACCACGTTGCCAGACGCCTTGAATACAACATTGGAATGTAGTGATGTAGCAGGTATTGCAGCAGCACAGGCCATGTTCCCTGTGGCGACGGATAACTGCGATGGAGATGCTTCAAACATCAATAAGACCTCAGGTGCATTTGTGCCTTCAATGACTTGTCCTGAAGAGGGAACATATACCAATACCTGGACGGTGACCGATGCTTGCGGTAATGTTAGTGCAGCTTATACCCAGGTGATCACGATCACTGACAATACCGCGCCGGTATGGACTACGCTGTCCTCAGCATTGGATACCACACTTGAGTGCAGTAATTCCGCAGGATTGCTTGTTGCACAGGCACTATTTCCTGTTGCTGCGGATAATTGCGATAACGATGTCACGAATATCGTGAAGGTTTCAGGTGCATTTATTCCATCAATGGATTGTGCGCAAGAGGGCACATATACGAATACCTGGACCGTAACAGATGCTTGTGGAAATCAATCAATGACATACACACAGGTGATTACCATCATTGATTCCATTGCCCCGGTTATGGTTCAAGGTGCGATAGATGACTGCTATCCCACAACCGCAGAAGCCCAGGCCGCTGCATTGGCTGCCACTTCTGCGACTGATAATTGCTCAGGTACCGTCCAGTTTAGTGTTAGTACAGTAGGTACTTGCAGTGCGGCGGTTACCGTAGTCGGAACCGATGCTTGTGGCAATCAATCTACGGTGGTGTATAATACAAGAATCGATGGTGCCGCACCGGTATTTACACCTCTGCCCGCACCTTCAGTAATCAGTTGCCCAACAACGCCTCAATTTGAAATGGCTGTCGTGACGGATAATTGTGATGCCACTCCTGAATTGACTTATAGCGAAGTATTGATTCAGGGTTCCTGTGCAGGGGCATATACAGTGACCAGGACATGGGTGGCAACCGATGAGTGTGGTAATTCATCTACTTCCTCCCAGACCATTCAGGTGGTGGATAATACCGCGCCAGTCATTGATCCATTGCCAGCACCAACAACGATTTTCTGTCCGGCCACACCAGTATTTGCCACAGCTACCGCAACTGATGCCTGTGGCAGTGCCTTTAACTTGACGTTTGTAAATCAAACTACACCAGGACCATGTGCCGGGTCTTATTCAGTCACCAGAACCTGGACTGCGATTGATGGTTGCGGCAATTCATCCACAGCTTCTCAAACAATCAATGTTCAGGATAATACAGGGCCTGTGATTGCTCCGTTGCCTGCTCCATCCACAATAAATTGTCCTGCCACACCTGTATTCGCCACTGCGACTGCATCGGATGCTTGTGGTAGCAATTTTGTTTTGAACTTTGTAGATCAGACCACACCAGGAGCTTGTAGTGGGGAATATAGTGTGACCCGCACTTGGACGGCCACGGATGCCTGTGGCAATACCTCAACGGCTTCACAAACGATCAATGTTGAGGATAACACGCCTCCCGTGATTACGACTATACCACCGAATACGACAATTAGTTGCCCGGGCTTCCCGTCCTTTTCAGTTTCTGCATATGATGCATGCGGATTCCCGTTCACACTCTCATCGAGTGATCAGATCATACCCGGTGATTGTCCTGCGGAATATACTGTGATCAGAACATGGACGGCTACAGATATATGTGGTAACTTCTCCACAGCGAATCAAAGTGTTACGGTCCAGGACATTACCGCACCGGTCATTGCTCCGCTTCCGGCACCCACTACCATTAATTGTCCTGCTGTACCTTCTTTTGCTACCGCTACGGCCACGGATGCCTGCGGAAGTCCATTCTCCCTGACATTTGCAGATGTTACGACACAAGGTGATTGTGCAGGGGAGTACTCCGTGACAAGGACCTGGACAGCACTTGATATCTGTGGAAATGCATCCACCGCAACTCAAACGATTCATGTCGTGGATATTACTGCTCCGGTGATTTCTTCATTACCGGCACCTTCAACCATTTTCTGTCCGGCGACGCCTTCCTTTTCTATACCTACTGCATCGGATAATTGTGGAAGTGCATTTACATTGACATTTGATGATGTGCTTACGCAAGGCGATTGTGCGGGTGAGTATAGTGTGACTCGCACATGGACCGCGCTGGATGCCTGCGGTAATAGCTCCACAAAGTCCCAGACGATCCAGGTGTTAGATATTACTGCTCCAGAGATTGAACCTTTACCGGAATTAGATACGATCTACTGTCCTGCTGTTCCCGAATTTGTAACAGCTGTTGTTTCAGATGCGTGCGGAAGTGCTTTTACTGTAACCTATGAGGATATGATGTTCCCCGGTGCTTGCGCAGGAGAGTATACAAAGACCAGAGTTTGGACAGCTACGGATGATTGTGGAAATACATCCTCGGCCTCACAGACCATTTATGTGAGGGATATCATTGCGCCTGTTATTGCTCCACTCCCGGCTCCGGACACCATTGATTGCCCTGCCATTCCGATGTTTGCCACTGCGACAGCGGAAGATGCTTGTGGAAGTCTGTTTACACTGGATTATACGGATCAAACTACTCCGGGAGCTTGTTCTGGTTATTATACCATTACAAGAACATGGATAGCCACCGATGAATGTGAAAATTCATCTTCGGCGGTTCAGGTGATTACCGTTCAGGATACTACGGCTCCTGTGATTGCCGCCTTGCCTCCTCCGGATACGATCGCTTGTCCTGCTGTCCCACAGTTTGCGGTAGCTACGGCATCAGATCTTTGCGGCAGTGCGTTTACTTTGGTTTCATCTGATGTGACTATTCCGGGTGATTGTGCCGGTGAGTATACAGTGACAAGGTCATGGCTGGCCACTGATGCTTGTGGTAATTCATCTGCGGCGTCACAGACCATTTATGTCATCGATACATTGCCACCCGTATTCAATGCACTGCCGGCTCCGACCACCATTGCCTGTCCGAATGTGCCAGTATTCCAGCAAGCGGTAGTGACGGATGCATGCGGATCTGCTTATACATTGACGTTTGAGGATGAGACCACGCCTGGTGATTGTGCGGGAGAATATAGTGTGACACGTACCTGGTCGGTCATAGATGATTGCGGTAATGCCGCATCTACAGCACAGACGATTCACGTCATTGATACGGTGGCTCCTGTCTTTGAGCCTTTGCCTGCATTCACTGTGATAAATTGCCCTGCAACACCAGATTTCGCTCCGGCAACAGTAACGGATGCTTGCGGCAGCAGCTATACACTGACCTATAATGATGTGACCACCTATAGTGATTGCATTGGGGAATATATCACAACCAGAACATGGTTGGCCACCGATATGTGTGGAAACGCTGCGACCGCGGCGCAGACGATCCAGGTGATTGATGCTGATGCTCCGGTATTTGCTGCTTTACCCGCTCCTTCTGTCGTGCAGTGTCCTGCAATACCGGTATTTGAAGTTGCTATGGCGGTTGATGCATGTGGTGGTGCAGTAACCATGACGTTTGAGGATAATACGGTGCCAGGACCATGTGCCGGTGAATATACCGTGACCAGAACCTGGACTGCAGCTGATGATTGTGGAAATGAATCCATGGCATCCCAGGTGATCCAGGTTGTAGATGAGACAGCTCCTGTCATCAATGCCTTACCGGCACCTTCCACCATTTATTGTCCGCAGACACCTGTGTTTGAAACAGCAACAGCCAGTGATGGATGTGGCAGCAGCTTTGTCCTTGTATTTGCGGACCAAACAGTTCCGGGTGCATGTGCAGGAGAGTATACAGTGACGCGGACCTGGACAGCCACAGATAATTGTGGGAACAGCTCGACTTTATCGCAGATCATTATGGTGCTCGATACGCTGGCACCAGTCTTTAATGCATTGCCGGCGCCTTCCACCATTCATTGCCCTGCTGTACCGTCCTTTACAATGGCCACCGCTGTGGATATATGTGACAGTGCATTTGACCTTATCTACCAGGATGTGACAGTCCAGGGAGACTGTGCAGGAGAATATAATGTGACTCGTACCTGGACAGCCACGGATGATTGTGGCAATTCGAGCACTACGTCACAATTGATCTACGTCATCGATACTGTTGCTCCGGTGATCAGTACGCTTCCGGCTCCATCAACCATTTATTGTCCGAATGTTCCGGCCTTTGCAGTAGCGACAGCATCAGATAATTGCGGAAGTGCATTTACATTGACCTATAATGACTTGACCATAGCCGGAGATTGTGCGGGAGAATATGTAGTTACCCGTACCTGGACGGCAGAAGATGCCTGTGGTAATATTTCAACGGCTGCTCAGACAATAAATGTGGAGGACATCACTCCGCCTGTCATTGACCCATTACCTGCACCATCCACAATAACATGTCCTTCAGTTCCAGTGTTTGCCACTGCGACGGCGACTGATAATTGTGGCAGTGCATTCACGCTTGATTATATAGATCAAGTGGTCAATGGAGATTGTGCCGGGGAATACAACGTAACCAGGATATGGACCGCTGAGGACGGCTGTGGAAACAGTTCAACGGCGAGTCAGACGATAATGGTGATCGATGTCGATGCGCCGGTGTTTGATGCATTACCTGCCCCTACAACCATTTATTGTCCGCAGGTGCCCCAGTTCCAGACTGCGGTAGCTACGGATGCGTGTGGTAGTGCATTTGCAATGTCGTTTACGGATAATGTGGTGACGGGTGACTGTGCAGGAGAGTATAGCGTTACCCGCACCTGGACGGCGTTGGATGATTGTGGTAATAGTTCAACGGCGGAGCAGATCATCCATGTTTTAGATACTCTGGCGCCAGTCTTTTCAGGTATTCCTGGAACGACTACCATCAATTGTCCGGCCTCACCTTCTTTTGTGACACCTGTAGTCACCGATGCGTGTGGAAGTGCCTTTGTTGTTACCCATAATGATCAGATCACATCGGGTGATTGTGCAGGGGAGTACTCAGTGACCCGGACCTGGACGGCAACAGATGACTGTGGCAATAGCAGGACGGCATCGCAGACCATCAATGTTCAGGATATTTCTGCGCCGATCATTGGAACATTACCTGCGCCATCCACGATTCATTGCCCTGCGACACCGGTGTTCCAGAATGCCGCTGCCGTAGATCTCTGCGGAAGTTCATTCTCACTGACATTTACAGACCAGACGATTCCCGGTACTTGTCCCGGAGAATATACAGCCATCCGTACCTGGACGGCTACGGATGACTGTGGAAATTCAGCTACGGCATCCCAGACGATCACAGTAGTGGATGATACAGCGCCTGCCATTACGGGAATCATTCCTGTAACGAATGTGCAAGGTTGTTCCGCTTCTGCTGCTCCTGCACCGGTGACCACCATTGCGGCGCTGGAAGCATTGGGACTGATGATATCGGATGCTTGTTCCGCAGATGCCAATCTGACGGTATCAAGCACACAAACATCAGCAGGTACGTGTCCAATTGTCGTCACCCGCACGTATGTGGTGACGGATCAATGCGGCAATAGCAGTACGGCTGTGGCTATCATTAATGTTAATGATACTACTGCACCTACAGGATCAGCTCCTTCAGGTAGTTTTGGTAATAACATTTGTTCAGCTATGGCGATCAATACCGTACATTTTAATGCCTCGGTGATTGCAATGAGCTATTCGGACAACTGCGGCGGACCTGTCACGGCGATTCCAACGGACACGTTGTTGATCGGGGATGATTGCGGATGGGTATTGATCTATACGTTTAAGGTGGTGGATATATGCGGAAATGCTAAACTGAATCAAAGTATAACGCACACGGGAAGCGATCAAAGTGCACCCAC
>CAZYHJ010000090.1:6944-13616 GCA_964646645.1 uncultured Saprospiraceae bacterium
ATGCTAAACTGAATCAAAGTATAACGCACACGGGAAGCGATCAAAGTGCACCCACCGGAACAGCACCAGGAACATCGCTGGGCAATAATGCTTGTAAATCTACTGCCATTGCCACATACCCATTCAATAGCCAGTTGGCGGGGGCAGGGTATAGTGATAATTGCGGTGCTCCAATTGTCGTCCAACTCACCAATACACAATTGGTCGGAAATGATTGTGCCTGGGCGATCATCTATACGTTTAGCGTGGCGGATCAATGCAATAATATCTTATCGGGACAGCAGATGGTGATCTCGGGTAGCGATCAGACAGCGCCTACCTTTACGAGACCGCCTGATGCAGTAGTTTATGCCAACTCAGATTGTTCATATAATGCAACACCTGCGGTAACGGGAGATGTTACAAATGAAAGCGACGGATGTTCGACAGGGCTGAATGCCACTTATACAGACAACATTGCCCCTGGTTCATGTTCCTGCAGTCAGATTATCACCCGTACATGGCACCTTGTGGATGCCTGTGGAAATGCAGCACCTGACCAGGTCCAGACCATTACAGTGGCAGCCAATGTGGTGATGAATACTAATGACGATGGTCCGGGGTCTTTGCGGGAGATTATCGAATGTCTGCCTTCCGGATCTACTGTTTTGTTTTCTCCGTCCCTAATGGGGCAGGATATCGTGTTGACATCAGGGGAAATCGTACTGGATAAGAATCTGACGATTTCAGCTGACGGTTTGATCGATATTGATATTACAGGAAATAATGCTTCGCGGATCTTTACCATTCAGCCGTCAAATATGGTCACCATTAAGAGCCTGGGATTGAAGAATGCAACATCGATGAACAATGGAGGTGCCGTCTTCGTCAAAGGGCATCTTATTCTTGAAAACGCGATTCTGCAGAATAACTTCGAAAATGGAGTGCCAAAATCCATGACATTGAACGGGGCAGGGACGTTTGAGGCGAGGGGAATTATTCAGATTAAGAATTAATATCATTGGTGCCGGAGCAGTTTAAACTGCTCCGGTATCCTTAAAGCGATTACCCTTTTGGTTAAGTCTGGAGCATGAAGGATCCGGATTTCTCCATCAGGATGGATTGGAAATGAGATTTTGGCAACATATTTCTTAATACCTCATACGTCTTCCATCCGAATTTTGATTCGCTGATGCCGGACACTTTACTTCACATTCTTGTTGCCTGGAATTTCATTGATGAGAGATTGAGTTTTAGAAGATTACGGATGATATTTTTTTATATTGATTTGTTACCTCTTTAATATTTCAGCCATAAATCCCTGTTTGTAGTGGCAAGAAATCCGTGCTTTAAGCCTGGAGATGAAGAGATGAGTCAGATTTTTTATGTTAGAAATGAGGCAGTTAATTTTGAAAATTGCTAAAAAGGTATACTTTAGCGGAAGATTATTCTTGTACACACTTGTAGAACCCGTTTCTTTGCAATGAGCAGATGTAGGATGAAATGTCATCTTATCGCGAGTATTAATTGATCAGCTTTTCATTTTTCAGCACAGATTTTTTACTGTGCAGTCCGTCTTTTTTAATGCCCAGTGAGTAACTTTTTTAGTGGTCAGGGAAACCTGTTGAGCGCTTGAAGTTTTTGTATAAAGTTTTCATATGTAAGCATGTTGTAAAGCAGTTGAACAACTATTGTAATAAGTGATCACTATCTTACAAGAGTTGCATGAAAAGGTGAGATTTGATGTTGAAATTATTTTTTGCATAATTACCCGTCCAATATTGCTAAACCCCTTTGAATTGGCAATTACGTATAACGTGAGTGTTGATTCTGAAAAACCAGGTTCCTCTGGTAAATAGTGGTTGTTCCAAGACTGGATGATTTACTGATTGAACTAAACGAAACCCTTGTGAAGCCGAAAACCCTGTTTTTCACAATTTTGTTGGCGCTGATGCCTCTGCTCTGGATCAACGGGCAGGTTGTATTCAGTGATGATTTCTCAGACAATCTGGATCCTGCCTGGACTTCCTCAGGAAACTTAAATTTTAGTGCCTGGGATGTCTATAGATCTGGTGATGACTGGGGGGCAAGGAGAAATGATAGTCCGGCACAATTGGAATTGTCAAATGACATTGGGGCAAATACCAATTTATCCGGCTTTTGTCTGGTCTCCACAGCCACAAGTTCTTTTTCTTCTCCTTATTCTACCGTGCTTATAAATGGAGGTGTGGTTACCTGGTCTTTTAATATGAGACAAATCCGTACTGATCCTTCAGGATTCACTGGGGTAAATTATGGAGTGGCTTTTATTCTCGCCGGTGAGACAGCAACGACAAACAGTACTGGAGATGGTTATGCTGTCGTACTTGGTCAAGCAGGAGGGACCGATCCGCTGAGACTCGTTCGTTACACAGGAGGGCTCAATGCGGATTCAGATTTTACAAACATTATCACTTCCAATACCTCTGGGTTAGCGGATTTTGGCAATGAACATCTTAGTGTTAAGGTGACTTACAATCCTTGTTTGGGTGGACAATGGGAGTTATTTGTGCGCAATGATGGTACTTCCTTCCAGGATCCGCTATCGGGAACGCTCACATCACAAGGCACCGCAACTGACAATACATATACCGGTATTGCATTAAACATGATGGCAGCGTATTGGAAAGGATCTACAACGGCTGCGCAGACGGCATTCTTTAACTATGTGACGGTTTCCGTTTCTTCGATTCCATCTGTCTCTCTTGGCTCCAACCCTGTTGTTTGTTCGGGCATCACCTCTGCAAATCTGACCTATTCCAATCTGACAGGCGGCGCAAATCTGTACGATCTCAATTGGAGTAGTGAAGCCAATATGGAAGGTTTTACAGATCTCACTGGCGCTACGTTGCCCTCCAGTCCCATTGTGTTGACTATTCCAGGGGATGCAACACCAAATGTGATGTATTCTGCCGTACTCTCCGTGATAAACTCCTCCAACATGTGTGAGAGTGCCCTTTACCCGATTTCCGTGACCATCAATCCTCTACCAGTTGTTGGATGTCCAAATGATACAGCGGTTTGCAGTAATACTCCGGCGTTTGCGTTATCCGGCGCCACTCCTTCCGGTGGAACATACTCGGGGACTGGTGTAATGGCAGGTATGTTTAATCCCGGCACGGCACCACCGGGGCTGAATGTGATTAGCTATACGTACACAGATATGAATGCATGTTCGAATACATGCAGTTTCGATATCACCGTAAATACAGCCCCTACTGCCAATGCAGGTTCGTATGGTCCGGCGTGTCTGGATGACGCGGATATCCTGCTCAATGGAATGCCGTCCGGCGGAACATGGAGTGGTACGGGGGTGACCGGTAATTTCTTTGATCCAAGTTATGGAACACAGACGTTGACCTACACCTATACGGATATGAATGGGTGTACGGATTCCGATCAAACTACGATTACGGTCAGCTCATGTGCTGATCCATCTACGATGCAATGGATATTGCTTCAGGATGGTCAGCAATATGGAACGTGTACGAGTAACAGTGATTGTGATCAGAATATTATTTGCTATGGACTCGAGTATACGCCTTTATACAGCGGAGTACTTACCAGTTATACAACAGGTTTCTTTATGGACTGTGACAACGGTTCTAATCCCGTCGTCAGTAACGCGTCCTGTGTAATGACAGATAACAGCAACACCCTGAATTTTTGTGCACAGGTCGATTCAATTCTTTTTAATAGTTCTGGCAATTCAGGTGGACTTGCGATTACAATAGGTGTTCCCGTCATTATACACCAGGTTTGTTTTACCATTCCATCCAGTGGTGTGATGATTATCACCAAGGACAATACGCTCGGTCTTTCGGCCAGTATTGACCTGACCGGAGGTGGCTTTGAAACGGACGAAATTGCATTCTATAACCCATATGTGGTAGACAGCCTGATCGATTGTGCAATTCTTCCTTTGCGTTGGCTTAGTTTTTCCGCTGTGGCCGAGGATGATTTTGTTTCCCGCCTCGATTGGTTTACCGCGGATGAAATCAATAATTCTCATTTTGAAATACAGCGCTCACAGGGCCAGGATGATCCATTCGTCACTATCGGCAGGGTAGAAGCAGATGCGGTAGTTCGTTCGGTGCATGGATATTCCTTTGTGGATGAACAAGCCAGACCGGGTAAAAATTATTATCGGATCAAACAGGTTGATATTGATGGGCAATTTCAATATTCTTCTATTCGGACCGTCAGCTTTAAGCAGAGCGATTTGTTGGTGGATGCCTGGCCTAATCCAGCTAATGAGACCTTGATGGTCGATTTGTTTGGTATTCATGCCGGTGGAAGAATCAGTATGGTGGATTTATCCGGAAGAGTGATTTATCACGAGGCCTTTGATGCAGTACAAACACGCAGGGAAATTGACCTTGATTTATTTGCCGAAGGCATCTATACATTACTGGTGGAGTCCGGTGAATTACATCATGTGCAGAAAATAGTCATTGTAAAATAAAATACCTCAATGCAAATTGAAAACCACATCAGTTAATAGGCTGATGACGAAACGAAGTACCATTAGCGAAACAACTTAAACCAATTCATCACCCAAAACCAGAAACCTAGGAAACCACTCAGGAAACACCACCGATAATACATAGGCAAATCTGATCCTGAGCACTGATGTAACATCCAGGCTCTGGCGAAGCCTTGCCCTGACCAAAGCAAATATGAAATTTAATAACAAACGAATCATCATCACAAGCAAACACCTTATTTCTCAATAACCCTATTTCTTTTCTATTTAATCAACCCGTATGGAAAATCAATTATTACTCCGCACTTTTGTTCAGCCTTGTGCAAGCGTTGAAAGGAATTCCCTTATTCCTGGTGTGCAAGCCCGATTTGTGAATCGAACAGGCATGCGTCTATTTATGACCATGGTTTTCGCCGTCATTTTTTCTTCCATTGACCTCAGTGGTCAATTATTGCAGTGGAATACATTTGGGAACGCCGGTACAGAAACCACAGAGCCGAGTGTATTTAATGCTACAGGGATCGCTGCTGCTAATCTCACACTTGGTGCAGGGGTTATCCCGGATGCCAATGGTAACCGATTTGGAGGGGATAATTGGTTCGATTCAGGAGATACCAATCCAACAACATTGGCGGAGTCTGTGTCTGGTAATGATTATATTGAATTTACGGTATCACCGAATCCAAGTTATGTTTTTACGCCCACGGCACTTGAGTTTGTTTGGGGCAGATCTGGAACAGGGCCCTCATCTGTTACACTCCGGTCATCCGCTGATGGCTATGCAGCAGATTTGGGTACAGTAGCAGGCATTGGCGAAAATTCTTTCGCCACCCAAACTATTACAATTTCAGGGTTGACCAACGTCTATAGCTCAATCACTTTCCGTCTATATGGATATGCAGCGACTACAACAGGAGGGACTGCAGGTTTCGATGTTGCATCTAACATTGTAAACGTATCCTTAAATGGTACCGCTACCCTGGCACAATCCTCTGCCACGGATTATTTCCGATCCATCAATGATGGTGCCTGGAATTCGGTTGGAACCTGGGAAAGCTCACCGGTGTCTGATTTTTCAGCCGGTGTTGCCAATCCGGCAACCCTCGTGCCTAATAGTGCTGCTAATACCATCACGATTCAAAATACACATACGGTTACCATTGGAGCACCAGTGACAGCCGACCAGATCGTTGTAGCGTCTGGAGGTGAGCTTGTTCAGAATTCAAACCTGACCTTGAATAATGGTTCGGGTGATGATCTTATTGTAAACGGAACTTTTGTTTGGAATAGCAGCAGCCTGATAGGACCGGGGAATGTGAATATTGCGGCCACCGGTACTTGCAATTTTGCCACCGTTGGGAATAAAATTCTTGAGACTAATCTGATAAATGATGGCACAATCGATTGGCAGAACGGAACTATAGCCTTCGGCAGTAATCCGACCATCACCAATAATGACACCTGGAGCATCAGTGGAAATAATGGAACAAACCTTAATTCTTCAACAGGGACCATCATTAATAATGGTACGATTACCAAAACCAGTTCTGGTACTACGACGTTTAGTGGATTAACCCCTTTTACAAATACAGGTACCATCAATTTCAATGCAGGTACAATCAGGTTGAATACCTCTAATACAATGACGAATACAGGAACCATGTCATTTGGCGGAGGTGCATTTGAGAATCTGGGTACATTTAATCACAGCACTGGGTCAATCATCATTGGCACAGGAGCATTTGCTAACAATTCCTCTATGGTGCTCAATATTGATCTGGTATTTCCTTCAACGCTTGTCTTTAATAATACGCAGAGCA
Organism: uncultured Saprospiraceae bacterium; assembly: GCA_964646645.1. Taxonomy (GTDB): domain Bacteria; phylum Bacteroidota; class Bacteroidia; order Chitinophagales; family Saprospiraceae; genus Opimibacter. Next base: position 13,269 of record CAZYHJ010000090.1, read on the forward strand.
TCAGTGGACCCGGTAACCTCACGATCAATAATGATTTTACGGTCGTAGGGTCGATCTCTGGTCCAGGTGAATTGTTTCTCAACGAAAACGCAACCTGGAATAGTGGTGTACTTTCTCGTCAAACCACAACAGTGGCTGGAAAAACTTTCAATTTGATGACCAGTGCCAGCAAAATTCTTGGAGCAAATTTAATAGCCAATGGAGTTATTAGTTGGCAGGATGGTACAATAGCATTTAATAATAATCCGACCATCACCAATAATGACACCTGGAGCATCAGTGGAAATAATGGTACAAACCTTAATTCTTCAACAGGGACCATCATTAATAATGGTACGATCACCAAGA
>CAZYHJ010000091.1:0-2938 GCA_964646645.1 uncultured Saprospiraceae bacterium
TAATAGAGCATGTATTTCACCTGATGTCAGAGACATCCATCGGTGATCAATACCTTCCACAAACTCCTTTTGATTTTCCATACGAAGGCTTAGGTACAACCTAAGCCGAGCAGGTATGGTGATATTACTTTAATTCGGTAGATCGTTTTAAGCAAATTGCAAATTTGCTGAAGTGAAAGCGTAGATGCAATCTACGCTTAACATGATTCATTCGTATAAAAACAAATTCTCTTTCACTCTCTTACCTTCTCACTTTCTTACCCCTCACGTCTCACGTCTGACGTCTCACGTCTTCCTCCTCTCCCCCTCAATCCCCTTCTCCGGCCTGGCCCCCTTGACATCCCGAAAATATCCCCAGATCCGATCCAGGTCCTGATCCGGATGATCCGTAGGATAAAATGGAGGAAGAAACCGTACCTCCTTATGTTCAAAATCGAGAAGACATGGAATCACCGGCACACTGGCAGCTTTGGCAATGAAATAAAAACCAGTTTTGAGATCATTCACTTTTTTCCGCGTGCCTTCCGGCGCAATGGCAATGGCGAAGTTTTCATGCTCCTTAAAATGCTTTGCTACTTCATCCACCAGTCCGGATTTGTTCTTACGATCCACAGGGTACCCGCCGGTCCAGCGGAAAAAGAAGCCAAAGGGTCCGTCAAAAAGTTCTTTTTTCCCGAGATATGAAATCCGGCGGTCCATCGCGGTGCGAACCAGCAGTCCCAGGGGAAAGTCCTTCCAACTGGTATGCGGGGCCACCGCGACCACAAATTTGCGGAGGTCCGGAGGAATGTCGATGATGATTTTCCAGCCAAACAGCCGGAGAAGGAGACAGGAGAGCCATTTCATTGTCTAAATATAGGTGTCCGCCATCTAAAAGTATTTTTACAAAATATATTTCGCCGAAATACCGGATTAAACCTTTCAGATCACATCAATGTCTCAGACCAGGAAGCCAGCGCACTGATTGAAAAACATCTTCAGCAGGAACAGAAGCGCCTGGATTTGAAACGGAATCTGCTCACCCGATTGAGAACAGTAATCTCCCCTAAAAAAGTACTCTTGCTGCAACGTGCAGAGCTTCAATTCAACCGCGAACTCTTGCGCAGAGCACAGGAACTGAGAAAGCCCTGATCATGAAATCATGAGTGGAGCCTGATGTTGACCGAGCCTTTTGCAATGTGGTAAATACCTTTTGAAAATGTTTTTCAGATAGGTTTTCCTTTCATGATCTCGCATGGATCTGCCTCACAAGGCTTGAAAATTCAGCTTCCTGAAAAAAAGTTCATTTTTTTTTGGCAATCATAGTGTCAACAACTGATACATACTGATGTGTTTTTGAGGGCTTTATCTATGATGCAAAAATGAGGTATGAAAAGGCATCTGCATAAGCCTTTATGAATGTGATTATTACAGATACTCCCGCAATGTATGTATGAAGGCGCACAAACCGTGCAAATGTTATTGGATATCGTATGTTTGAGGCCGTTTTGGTTATATTTACCAACGATATTTTTTAATCCCATACAGTCAATTTTTACATGGAGTACAGAACGAAAACAAACCTGTCTCTTCCTGAGTTTGTATCCGTGTTCGAAAACATGATCCTCCACGGGAATCCCTCCCAATGGGACGACAAAGATTTTCTTCATCTCATTCAGTACTATATCTCGGAATCCCTCACCGACAAAGCCCTCGAAGCACTTGATTATGCATTGCAATTTTCAAGTCAGCATGCGGACTTCTATGTGATCAAGACGAGACTGTTGATGGACGAAGAAGATTTTAAGGAGGCCAATGAAACACTTGATATAGCCCTCAATCTTTACCCGAGGCATCCGGAATTGCAGTTGATGAAGATTAAAGTCACCGCCCAACTCGGTGACTATGAAAAAGCATTCACCATGGTCGATAAATGCAGCGACCAGATGACGCTTAAGTCATGTGTAGATCTCTACCTGGCTGAAGCTTATATCTATGAGTGCATGCGTGATTACAACCTGATGTATCATAAACTCAGGGACGTACTCACCATCGACCCAAAGAATGAAGAAGCCCTCGAACATATCTGGCTTTGCGTGGAATGGTCAAGGTTGTATCAGGAAAGCATAGACTTTCACAACAACATCCTCAACCAGGATGCCTATAATTACCTCGCCTGGTATAATCTCGGACACGCCTATAGCTGCGAAGGCGATTATAAAAATGCCATCCGCTCCCTGGAGTACAGCTATATCGTGAATCCTGAATTCAAGAATGGCTATCTCGATTGTGCCGAACTCTGCAGCCAGATCAAGGACTACAAAAAGGCATTGGGCATCTATCAGGAATTGCTCCAGCGCTTTGGCCACCAACAAGAGTACCTGGTACCTGCAGCGGAATGCATGCTGAAACTCAGGAAGTACGCGTTAGCCAAGGAATGCCTGATCGAAGCGTTGAAGCTCGACCAGTACATCGATGACGTTTATTATCTGCTCGGCATCTGCTATGCACGCGAAGGCAACTATTCCAATGCCATCAGCTCCTTGATCAAGGCCATCCGGTTAGACGATCGCCGGGAGGAGTATTACGCCGAGCTTGCCTATTGCTACGAGAAAACCAAACAGTTTGGCAAAGCGGATTTCTACTACAATAAATCCACTGAGACCGGACCGGAAGAAGAAACCTACTGGCTGGCTCACGTGAAGTTCCTCATGCGCCGCAATAAACTGGAAAAGGCCCTTGAAGTGCTGGAAGAAGCCGATGAGCATACCGTCGGTGCCAGACTATCCTACTGCAAAGCCGCTTGCTTATATCTGCTGGGTCGTAAAGTAGAGGCGATTGATTGCCTCGATGAAATCCTCCCGGAGGATTATGAATCCCACAGGATCTTTTTCAAAATGGCCCCTAAAGCCAAGGTGGATCGTGAAATTCAAGGCATGATCCGTTATTATTCGATTGA
>CAZYHJ010000091.1:3038-13592 GCA_964646645.1 uncultured Saprospiraceae bacterium
AGACAAACAACTAAGCTAAGTCTCACTCCAATTATAAAGCCCTGCTGTGCAAACAACAGGGCTTTTCTTTTTTATCGGATCTGGCTTCAGTATTTATTCACTGCTGCCGATCACCGGGGCACTCATTTCTTTAAAGGTAGTCAAACCGCAATCCAGAAAATTTTCATAGGCTTTGACATCCGGGTCATATCCTCTCGGCGTCGTCAATACTTTTTCATTCGGACTCAGGATCACATACAATGGCTGTGAATTCTGATTGAAATTCACCACCTGGAAATCGGTCCATTTCTGACCCACCGTACGAATAGGCTGCTCGGTGATCGCAGAACGCATCCTCGGCTCGATGCTCATCTTATCATCCACATAGAGTGATACGAGCACAAAGTCATTGTTGATCTTTTCCCGGATGGCGTCATTGGACCAGATATGCTCTTCGGTCTTACGGCAATTGACACATCCATACCCGGTAAAGTCGAGCAAAATGGGTTTGTTGACTTCGCGCGCATAACTCAACCCTTCATAATAGTCATGAAAGCAGTTGAAGTTGTTTGCGCATTTGGAGAGAGAGGCAAATTGTCCGTTGATTTCCTGCGGGACTTCTTCAAGCGGTTTGAAAAAGTTGTAATGCGCAGGAGGTGCAAGCCCACTCATCAACGAAAGTGAATTATAGGTACCTGTCTTCTCGCTGCCAAACAGACCCGTTGCGAGGTAAATGCCAAGTGCGGCAAACAGAATTCCAAATAACCCGGACAGTGGACTGATCCTTCTGTTGGGACTATCATGTGGAAACTTAATCCAGCCAAAGAGATATGCCGCCATACCGATGGCTGTCAATACCCAGAGCACCATAAATAACTCATAGCGCAGAAATCCCCAATGTGCCGTCATGTCCGCGATGGACAGAAACTTAAATGCCAGCGCCAATTCCGCAAATCCAAGGATGACCTTCACGCTGTTCATCCAGTTGCCTGACTTAGGTAAAGAATTGAGCCAAGAAGGAAAGGCAGCAAAGAGACTAAAAGGTATCGCGAGGGCAAGTGAAAATCCAAACATCACAATCAGCGGGCCGAGAAAACCAGCCGAAGACGCTTCTACCAATGCCGTACCAATCAGTGGACCGGTGCAGGAAAATGAAACGATAGCCAGTGTAGCGGCCATGAAGAAAATCCCGATCAATCCTCCTTTATCTGCGAGCGCATCACTCTTGTTGCTCCAGCTACTCGGCAAGGTGATTTCATAGAAACCGAAAAAGGAAAACGCAAAGAACACGAAGATCAAAAAGAAGATCGTGTTGGCAATTGGATTGGTGGAGAGTTCATTGAGTGAACCGGCACCAAAAAGTATGGTAATCAGCAATCCCAGGGCTACATAGATCCCCATGATGGACAGACCATAGATCAAACCGTTTTCCCAACCTTTCCGTTTGGAGTCTTTGGTAAAAAAACTCACTGTCAACGGGATCATCGGAAACACACATGGGGTGAGCAAGGCCACAAAGCCGTTGATCATCCCAAAGATGAACATCCAGAGCAGGTTACTCTTGTTTTCAGCCTTGTGTTCACCACATTGACTGATCGGCTCGCTAAAGGTTGATTTGATACTGGGAATACTTTGATCAATATTGCCATTGGCATCAAACTTTGGTCCAGCGGGACCTGCTGATACCTCCGTTGTTGAAAGGAGAGTAGAGTCTGCAGCGTTCGCTGAGGAGTCAGCCGGATTTACCGATGCGTTATCGGCCGGATTTTTTTTTTCTATATCCCCCACCGCGACTTCAGTATTTCCAGAGTTAACTGTTTCAGTTTTTTTATTCTCCTTACCTGTACCAGGACTTACAGCTCCGGTCGATCCACCTGTCGCAAAGAGTTCGAATTCTTTGTCTGTTGGGGGCAGGCACCTTTCATCGTTACAGGTCATGAAATTGATATACCCTGTCAATGGCTTTGACGGATCGGTGATTTTTATTTTTTGTTCAATGGTATACGACTTGCTGAATTTTGTGACCTCCATTTCAAAGACCTTGTCATAGATCTTTTTGGCATTGTCAGATTCCTTGTTTTTACCTACAAGTTTATAATGATCCCCGGCGTCAAAATTGACGGTGGTGGCAATCGGGCCGTCTTCATTTTCCAGGTACTGACTGTAGACCCACCATCCTTCATCGATCGTGGCCTTGGCCAGGAAAGTATACTGACCGTCACCAGCCGGCGTCAGGGATACGGACCACTTGACCGGATTATAAATTTGCGCAGAAAGGCTTAAGGAGAACAAGCCAGCCAGTAAAAGAAGGTAAAACCGCATATCAGCTACATTTAAATTCGGTTCAAAAGTATTCCGGGTCGCCCTAAGGTTTTGTAACTCCGGATACATTAGAGGTACAAAAATAGGCGAATAAGCCATTCCCGCCACGGATTAATAAATCCTTAACGCTCAGCCTAATAAATCGTTATGGCCGGATAATCGAGGCTTTCTGAAACGTAATATACCTGCTAGCCTGCAGGTTGCATGACTGCTTCGTACATGGATTGGAAAAGGATGAACCCATCTTCATTGCCGAGGATGGATTCCGAAGCCCTTTCAGGGTGGGGCATCATGCCAAAAACATTCCTGCCTTTATTGCAGATACCGGCAATATCATCCATGGCGCCATTTTCACTGTGCAGTTCTCCTTCGGGAGTGCAATACCTGAAAAGGATCTGATCATTGGCTTTAAGGGCAGCAAGTCCGGCGTCGTCCGTGATATAACGGCCTTCGGCATGGGCAATGGGCATTTTCAGGATTTGCCCTTTAGCACATTTATTGGTGACAAGGGAATCAGTGGTTTCCACCCTTAGATGCACATTTTTGGAAATAAACTTTTGGTCCTTGTTCCGAACCAAAGCCCCCGGGAGAAGGTGTGATTCGCATAAGATCTGAAATCCGTTACAAATCCCCCAAACCTTACCGCCCTGGTTGGCAAACGCAATAACAGATTGCATGATCGGAGAATAACGGGCTATAGCCCCGGCTCTCAGGTAATCACCGTATGAAAACCCTCCGGGAAGAATGATACAATCTGAAGTAGTCAAGTCACCCAGGTTGGTGTCTTTGTGCCAAAGTTTCCGCACCTCAGCTCCAAGTACGGTACCGAGAACATGCATCATATCATCATCACAATTGGAACCGGGGAAAACAACAACGCCAAATTTCATGGGTCAAAAGCTTTTATCTGCCCGCAAAGGTAATAAATACACCACCAGCGGCCGGGAGGAAATCATTACGAATCACATTAATTCCCGGACCCGCGCTATGGCCTCGGTTCTGGAACTCGCCCCAAGTTTATCAAATAGCCGGGACAAATGGGTTTTGATGGTATTGACGGAAAGGAAAAGCTCATCCGCCATTTGTTGATTGGTTTTGCCCTCAAAGATCAGGCGCAAAACTTCCAATTCACGGCTGCTCAACGGCTCACTCACTTTTGGATTGATCACATTGAGGTTGTTGAGCGAAAAAGATTTTTGATGGAAGTTGTATAAGGCAATTTCAAGTCCGGCCAGCAGATCTCTTTCTGTAAAGGGTTTGATAATGTATCCGGAGGGTTGAGTGACCTTTGCATTATGCAAAGTCTGATCATCGGCATGTGCTGTGATATAAATAAAGGGTATATGATGTTCGTCCCGGATGGTTCTGCCGATATCAATGCCTTCAAAGTGACCATCAAGATTGATGTCCAGCAAAACGGCATCAATGGGTTCTGTGGACAGATACTTCAGGGCAGAATTTTTATCAAAAGCCACAGCCCTGACATGGTATTTGGACCCATGTAATGCTTCTTTGATCATCGCTGCCACAAGCGCTTCATCTTCAACGATCAGGATATTGATCTGACTCATACGATCAGGCCGCTTGTTTAAGAGGAATGAGTATACTCACGGATGTACCTCCCTGGTTTTGCGCGCTCCATGTCGCACCCAGGCGATCACACAGGATATTGATCAGTTTCAATCCGAAATTACCGGATTGTCCGGGCGAAAAATTTTCCGGTAATCCGACACCATTATCGCTCACATGTACATGAAGTTGCCCTTCACCGGATTCGATAGATACCCAGATATCACCCTTGCGGCCATCCCGAAAAGCGTACTTAAGGGAATTGCTGATGAGTTCATTGATAATCAGGGCCAGTGGGATGACCGTGTCTACATCGAGTTGAGGCACTTCTATTTTGGTATGCACGGATATTCTGTTGGCTTCGATATTGTAAGAACTGATCAGGTGATTTAGCAATTTATCCAGGTATTCCGCGATACTGACACCAAGTAGATTGTCTTGCTGGTAAAGATTTTGATGAATGATGGCCATCGATTGTACGCGGTTTTGGCTTTCCTTGAGGGCTTCCTGGGCTGTGGAGTCATCAACAGATTTGCCATGCAGGTATAGCAGGGCAGAGATCATCTGAAGATTATTTTTGACGCGATGGTGGATTTCGCGAAGTAAAATATCTTTTTCATTCAACGCTTTTGAAATTGCTTTATTCTTTTCTTCAAGTTCCCGGTTCGATCGCTTCTTCAACCGCAGCGCATAATAACTTAGACCTGACACGACCAACGCACCCAATAATCCAAGGGTAAGTAATTGTTGATTTTTCCTTGATGTCTCCAGATGAAGTGAGGTTTCTGCAAGTTGTTTTTCCTTTTCAGCGGTCTCATATTTGACGTTGAGTTCGTTCATCATTTTTTGGCGGTCACGGTTGGTCAGCGTATCCCACATGGTATACACGATCTCAAATTGGGTCAAGGCATTTTTATAATCTTCCATCGCGAGATAGGCCTTATACATTTCAAGGTGCCCGTTGTGCTTGAGGGTGGGCGCATTGATCGTGTCGGTGTACCTGAGCATGGTGGTTAGCGCTTCAATCGCCTGCTCATATTGTTTTTCCTGGAGGTACGTTTGTCCGATCCGATACCACGTATCGCAGGCGCTGAAATAACTTTTGTTTGAAACATGATAAGGCAGATAGGTCATAAGTTGTTTTCTTCGCTGTGCCGGTGATTCATTGACCTGCATTACGGTGCTGTGTTCCGAATCCAGAATCTTCGTTTTCTGGGTGACCTTGTATTCAAGGTATTCGTTTCGCCATTTCGAATAGGTATCCATATCCCGCTGCAGCTCTGCCATATTCATCGCGAGATAAAGTAAGTAAGGATAGTCTTTAGGTCTTTTTTCCGTCCGGACACAAGCCAACGCTTTTTCAAAATAGGATTTGCCCTTTTCCCAATCGCCTATGTCCGAATACATCCCACCCAGATAATGGTAGGGTAACCATTTCAAATACGTATCCCCTTTCTTATCCTTGCTCTCCAGCAAAAGCGTCCAGTAGTATGCCGCGGAATCGTAATGGGTCAGCCGCATGTGATATCGCCCTAAAAGGACATACATCTGATCCGTTTTCGCATCAAGCCCCGATTGCTTGACCCGATGCCAAGCTTTATATACTGTATCCAGTGCATCCCGGAAGCGGCCACTTACTTCAAACAAGGCACTTGAGCGTTCATACGTCAGCACATACAAGCTGTCGTATCCTTTTGCCGGAAGCAATTTTCGGGCTGCATCAAAAAAATATTCTGCGCTGTCCTGTTGAGCATAGAAATAATGGTTGCCTAAATCAATCGCAAGGCTGATCTTATCTTCTGGCAGGGTAGCCTGTTCAAACGCATTTCGAAGGGAGTCAATATTCTGGCTATGAACTTGTCCTGGCAGCCCCGAAAGGATAAAGGATAGTATAAACAGACAAAGTTTCATGACACCGATTTTAACACCCAATTTAATGCCCCGCCAGCAATGAATAACAGGCAGGTCATGGGAATTTGGGTAAAGTTCCTGAGTGAATATAATCCACAGGTCATCCTTTCAGGTGAATTTGGGATTGGACCTAAGGGTAAAAGTCCTCTTTTCCTGCGTGCCGGAAGGTCCGCTCCGTGTATCTTTGCCCTCCCATGGAAGACTGGCAACAGGAATTTGAGTGGCTCAGGGTGCGACACTGGATCAAGGACAGGTTTGGCAGAAAGGAATTGCCGGACATGAATGCGGTCCTTTTCCTGATTGGTATGCAGGAACTAGGAAAGGCACAGGTTAAATATTCAAAAGAAGAAAAGCAGGACCTGATGCACGTCGCGGTCTGCCACCTCCTGGCCGAAGAAGGATACTTCGAATTTGAAGGAATAGATGCGGATGGCTGGCCCCATTGGAAAACACTGATGCCTATCGATATCAAGGGGTTAGGTCCTCAGGAACATCTCCTGCAGCGAAAAATAATCGCCTATTTTGCACCTTTGCTTTCCCAGGCAGAAAAAAACTGATGATGCAGACTTTGTTTAAATATAGCCTATTGTCCCTCTTGCTGGTCGCTACATTGACGTCGTCTGGTTGCGAACAAAAGGACAAGGAACGAAAAGCAGTGATTACCACAGCATTCGGGGACATCACGATTCTGTTATACAACAGCACCCCCAAGCATCGGGATAATTTCATCAAGCTCGTCGAATCCGGCTTTTATGATAGCCTCCTCTTTCACCGGGTGATCCCCAATTTCATGATTCAGGGCGGTGACCCCCTTTCCAAAAATGCTCCAAGAGAGATGCAACTCGGAACGGGAAATACCGGGGAATATATTGACGCTGAAATAGGGGCTCCTCATATCAGAGGTGCCCTCGCCGCAGCCCGTCCGGCCAATCCCAAAAAGGAATCTTCAGGCTGCCAGTTTTATATCGTGACCGGAAAGAAGCTCACCAGCGATGAACTCGATCGATTTGAGCTCGAGAAGAAAATTAAATACAACGAGGCCCAGCGTAAACTTTACCTTGAAGAAGGAGGTTACCCTTATCTCGACATGGAATACACCGTATTTGGTGAGGTCCTCTCCGGAATGGAAATCGCCGATAAGATCAGCAGGCTTCAACGTGATGAAAAGGACCGCCCCATGACCGACATTCGAATGACCATAAAAATGATCAATTAATGAAAACACCTTTCTGCTTTGTTTTATTTGCCGTTTTGTTTTCCGGACCCGTTTCCGCACAACTGGCCGCCAAATTTTCAGCCTCTCCTGAACATGCTGAAGCCCCAGCGACTATTGTCTTTACCAATATGTCCGAAAAGGCTGAAACATATGCCTGGGACTTTGGCGACGGTACGCAATCCACGGAAATGAATCCATCCCACCGGTACACCCATGCCGGAAAATATAATGTTACCCTCACCGCCACTAAAGGAAAAAAAACAAATACCATGACGCAATCAATTGTGATTGATCCACCCGCAAAATGCCTGATCGAAATCACCACTAACTATGGTGTGATGATGGCCGAACTCTCCGATGCCACGCCATTGCACCGCGATAATTTTCTCAAACTGGCCGAGGAGGGATATTACAACGACTTGCTGTTTCACCGCGTCATTGATGGATTTATGATCCAGGGTGGTGATCCCAATTCCAGAGGCGCAGCCGCAGGTACCCCATTGGGTTCAGGTGGTCCAGGCTATCAGGTGCCGGCGGAGTTTGTCGATAGCCTCGTACACATTCGTGGTGCTATCGCAGCAGCAAGAACAGGTGACAATGTCAACCCGGAACGCAAATCCTCCGGTTCACAATTTTATATCGTGCAGGGCGGCCCTGTCGATAATGCCACACTGGATGGCATCGAAAAGCGCAAAGGATTTAAATACACTCCCGAACAACGTGCGGCGTACCTCGAGCACGGAGGCACACCTTTCCTCGACAGGGATTATACGGTCTATGGAAGGATCACTTCTGGCTTTGATGTGATTGATAAAATCGCCCGTGTGCCGAAGGATGCCCGCGATCGCCCGAAGGAGGACGTAAAAATGACCGTCAAGGTGATACGATAATCCGGCGTGAAAGCACCTGCACTTGGAATAGATATTGGTGGTTCAGGCATCAAGTTTGGACTGGTCGATCTGGACACCGGATTGATGATTGGCGACAGATATAAAGTCGATACGCCTCAACCCTCAACTCCTGATGCGGTAGCCGCATGTATTCGTGATGCCATTAAGGAATTGGATTGGCATGGCGATAAGATTGGCGTTGGATTTCCAGCCATCATCATGGATGGTGTCTCGCTCACCGCCGCCAACATAGACAAAGGATGGATAGGGACCAATGTCCAGGATCTTCTGCATCAGTATACCGGGCATAAGTATTATGTCATCAATGATGCCGACGCGGCAGGTGTTGCCGAACGTATGTATGGCCGGATCAATCATGTCAAAGGAACAGTGCTCCTGCTGACGCTTGGCACAGGTATTGGATCAGCACTCTTTTACGATGGCACCCTGATCCCCAATACAGAGTTTGGACACATCCAGTACCGCGGCGATATCGCTGAAAATTGGGTCAGCAACCGCGCCCGCAAGGAACGCAACCTTGACTATGACACCTGGGCCATGGAACTCGCGGAATTCCTGGACTATATGATCCTCCTCCTATCCCCTCGCATGATCGTGCTGGGAGGCGGCATCAGTTTCCGTTTCGAAGAATTCGCCCATCACTTTAATCACCTGCGCACCCCCATCCTCAGCGCATCCGCATTCAATGACGCTGGCATCATCGGAGCCGCCGTAGCCGCCTACCCTGAGCTGATGGAACCGTTTGTATAAAAAGCGTGAGACGTGAGTCGTCAGTCGTGAGTCGTGAATGGTGAGTAGTGAGTGGTGAGTTTTATTAATTGGATCAGGGAAATTAAAACTGCGTCGTTGCGTCGTTGCGCGAAATATGTTTACGAGAATCGTGAGTGGTCAGTCGTGAGTCGTGAATGGTGAGTAGTGAGTTATATTATTTCGATCTGAGAAATCAAAACTGCGCCTCTGCGTCTCTGCGCGAAATATTTTTACGAGAATCGTGAGTCGTGAGTTTTATTATTTTGATCTGGGAAATCAAGACTGCGCCTCTGCGCCTCTGCGCGAAATGTGTTTACGAAAATCGTGAGTCGTGAGTTGTCAGCCGTGAGTGGTGAGTTGTGAGTGGTGAGTCGTAATTCGTAATTCGTAATTCGTAATTTGTACCTCGTAATTAAAAAAGTAAGAGCAATTCCTTTATCTGACGTCTCCCATCTGGCATCTGGCATCTCCCGTCTCACGACTGACGACTCCCGTCCCCTCACACCTTCGGAAACTTAATCTCATACCGCTTACCACTCTTATTTGGCAGCGAAGACCCGATCAGCCAGGGATTGTACAGTTTCAGCATACGATACGTGGTACCATGCTGAATGGCAAGATCTGCCAGATTGGATACAGACGTATCCACATGGATGGTGTAAAACTTATCCATCGGCGCATACAACTGATCCTGTTCGACATAAAATCCAAATTGTTCAGGTGCCTTCATGATCTCCTTGATGGCCAGAATCCGGAAAATATAACGTGAGGTCTCATCATTGAGATTGAGATCGTAAAACGTTTTTGCGCGTTGGTCGGTGATGCGCTTGTTTAAGCCATTCTCTCCCATATTGTAAGCCGCAGCGGCAAGCGTCCAGGAACCGAATTTCTTGTAGAGATGCTGTAAGAATTTGCATGCTGCTTCAGTGGATTTTTCCACATGATATCGTTCATCCACCTCTGCATTGATTTCGAGTCCATAGGCCTCACCTGATGATTCCATAAATTGCCAAAGGCCTTTCGCGCCGGCGGGAGATGTGGCCATGCGGAGACCTGACTCAGCCACACACAGATATTTAATATCCTCCGGTAGCCCATATTTTTCCATGATGGGTTCAATCACGGGAAAATATCGGTTGGCCATTTTGATATTCAACAGCAATGTGGCATGCAGATATGTATTGATGATCAATTCACGGTCCAGCCGTTCAAGGGCATCAAAATTATCCGCAGGCAGTGGTTCACCGGCAAAGGAAAATTCACGATCCAGGTCAAAAGCCGAAATATGCTGTTGAACACCCGATTTAACTTCCTCCACAGGTTTGACCGGATCCGTCCCCGGGCCGTTGAAAGAACTAAAGATCACCAGGCATAAGAAGCCTGCAAGGACTGAAGAGAAGGCAAACATTTTCTTTTCCATGAAATAAATATCGGGTTTATCTGCCACTATCGCAACTGACCGATCCTAACATTTTCATATGAGTCATTTGCTTTAATAGTAAACGTATTGACCTGAAGATTATTAGTTTCGCTATTGAATGGCGATACCGACTGAAGCCTCACAGGTGATTCCGGACCAGACCACACAATGGGTCAGGCGTATAGGATTCGTAGCCGGCCCCGCATTGTTTCTCATTTTGCTCACATTGACCGACCCGGATGGCATGAGCGATCATGCGCGTGCGGTGATGGCCGTGACCGTTTGGATTTCTATTTGGTGGATTACAGAGACCGTGCCTTTGGCGGTGACATCCCTGTTACCTATCGTTCTTTTTCCCCTGCTCAATATTTCAAAAATCGCGGAGGCCACGGCAGGGTATGGACATCCGTTGATCTTTCTGTACATCGGAGGATTTCTCCTGGCGATCGCAATTGAGAAAACAGGTTTGCACAATC
>CAZYHJ010000092.1:0-7003 GCA_964646645.1 uncultured Saprospiraceae bacterium
CTTCCTAGTTTTATCTGAAAACCATACCTTTGCGTCCCCTATGATAAAAGGGCAAAATATATTGACATGGAAGTTTTAACACTAAATGCTGCTCCCCGTACCGATCTCGGGAAAACCGCGACCAAAGCCATCAGAAAGGGTAATCGTATCCCCTGCGTGCTGTATGGAGGAAATGAAATCCAGCATTTTACGCTCGCGCCGCTTGATCTCAGGCCGTTAATTTATTCTCCGGATTTCAAAATCGTTGAAATCAACCTGAACGGCGAAATTCACAGATGCATCCTGAAATCAGCGCAATTCCATCCTGTGACCGACAGCATCATGCATATTGATTTTCTGCGCCTGATCGAAAATCACCCCGTCAAAGTTGATGTACCTATCAGTTTTGAAGGTGTTGCCCATGGCCTGAAAGCAGGAGGAAAATTGATCAAGAAAATGAGGAAAGTCACCATCAAAACGATTCCTCAGCAGTTGATTGACCGTGCGGTACTGGATACGACTTCCATGGGTCTGGGTCAGTCCCAGCGGGTCAAAGATCTGATCACCGGTGAAGGCATTCAAATTCTGAATAATGAAAATATCCCGGTAGCTACCATCGATATCCCGAGGGCTCTGCGTGGTGCTGCGGCTGAAGATGCAGCTGCCACTCCAGGCGCGAAAACTGCCGCCGCTCCAGCTAAAGCACCAGCCGCCGCTAAGCCTGCTGCCAAGAAATAAAACAAAATCAAAGGATGCCGTGCCAAAAGGCCCGGACACCCTCAACTTAAAAAGCATCCTTCGGGGTGCTTTTTTAATTTTGATCCATGGTGGACATGAATCTTCGCATATCACTGCTCCAGTTTGATATCGCCTGGGAAAACCCGGAAGCGAATATCACCTACCTGGACCAACAGATCGATGAATTACCTGAAACGGATCTCATCATCCTCCCTGAAATGTGGTCCACGGGCTTCAGTATGCAACCTGAAAAAGTGGCTGAACCTACGGATGGACCATCCGTCACATGGATGATTCGAAAAGCAAATGAAAAAAATGCGGTCCTTGCCGGAAGTCTTTCGACAAGACAAGAAGGCAGATTTGTTAACCGTTTTTACCTCGTGTATCCGGACGGACACATTAAGACGTATGACAAGAAACATCTCTTTTCTTTCGGAAAAGAAGATCAGCACTATTCCGCAGGCCACACCCAACTGATCGCTGACGTACTCGGCTGGAAAATTATGCCGATTATATGCTATGATCTCAGATTTCCGGTTTGGTGCAGGAATACAGCTGATTATGATCTACTCATCGTTGTGGCCAACTGGCCGGCAGCCCGCATACATCACTGGGATGCGCTGATCCGCGCAAGGGCGATTGAAAACCAATGCTATGTTGCGGCAGTCAATCGCACAGGCACCGATGGAAATGGATTAGTTTACAATGGGCATAGTGGTCTGACGGACATGAATGGAGAACATTTCATAAACATGGGAGAAACGCCTGGCAAGGCAACATTCACAATGGAAAAATCAACATTGGCAGATTACAGGAATCATTTCAGGTTCCTGCAGGACAGAGATTCATTTATATTCTAACCGGAGATCCATTCTATACCGGTCAGCTTCGAGGTATGACGCAAAAGTTTTTATACATATTCATTTTACCCTTCCTTTTTACCATCGGAGCGTGCTCCAATGTTAAAGTGGCGCTCTATGATAAAAATAAGCGGCAGGAAGTGGCGATGGAGTCGAAAAAGGCTTTCGAAAATTCTCCGGAAGCCAAAGAAATGACCTTTAGAAATTCCGTAGTTGAAACGGCTTACGATCAACTGGGCACCCGTTACAAATATGGAAGTACCGATCCGAAACAAGGCTTTGATTGCTCGGGACTCGTCAATTATGTAGGCCGTAAACATGAGCTTACTTTGCCAAGGTCATCTACCGCTCTTGCTGCGGCGGCCCCTCATATTCCGTGGAATAAAGCGGAGCCTGGTGATCTGGTCTTTTTTGGAGACAAAAGCGGCATTGATCATGTGGCTATCGTTGAAAAAAATAAAAAGAATGAGTTGTGGGTCATTCACAGCACCAATAAAAAAGGAGTGTATCGTGAAGACGTATTAGTGAGCCCCTATTGGAAGAAAAGGATATTGTTTGCCTCCTCCATCAACAGCTATCTTCCGGCAAGGCAAAAAAGCTGATCCCTATTTTACTTTAAACCACACTTCTTCATCCGGATTCCCTGCATGATAATCAACCAGGATTTCCGTACCGGCAGGTATTTCCTTCAGTGCTTTAAAGATGATGTACTGGTTTTTATAGTCGGGTTCAAAAACTGCATTTGGCTCCGAACTGTGATTGTATAACGAACCATACCCCAGTGCCAAAGCAATGGCATCCTTTTTCCATTCAAAATAATATTCATACAAAATATATCCGCGGACAATCTGCTTTGCCTGGTCAGCCGGAATGACGAGAATCGGACAAATTTCAACCACACTATCCTTTAAGATATCTTCCGTACAAAACATGCCAAAACGATGCTTTCCGCTGGGCGCAAAATATAATCCGGGATGCTGCTGCAACATAAAAGAGTAATCTTATGAAAATGAAATTAATTTCTTCGCAGTGTGTATACGGCTGCAATTATAAATCCAAATCCACCCAATTGGTACAAGGTGATCTTTTCACCATCGAGGCTGCCCCACACCAATGCCATACAAGGAATGGCATAGGCAATGGCTGATCCAAAAACTGCATTCGTACGCTGGATGAGCCAATAAAAAAGAATATTGGCAAAAACCGTACATATCAGGCCCAGTAACATCAGCGGCAACAGCGATTCTTCCCAAACAACCACTGAATCCATTTTTGTATAAGCCCCTGTGAAACCCAATATGATCAAGGAAATCGCACCAAGAATTGAAAAACCTACGGTGGTGAGTGCAATCGGATGAAGATCCTGGCAATACGTCTTGACGAGGTTAGCACTCAATCCATAGCACGCGGTGCCCAGCACAACGAAAATGACATAGGCGCTTATTCTCCAGTCCTTTTCCCCAATCATCAATACAGCAATCCCCAGGCACCCAAGCAAAAGTCCCGCAAAATGGTGGCGACGTAACCGGATTTTGAATAACAAAGCACCGATCAGCAATGCGAAAACAGGTGTCAGACTATTTAATACACCCGTGACGGCACTGCCCAGCCGTGTCTCTGCCAGCGCAAATAAAAAGGCCGGAATACCATTTCCCGTGAGTACCACCAACGTGAGTAAAAGCACTTTGCCTTTTGGAAATTTTATCCTGAACAGGAAAAAAATAGGAACAAAGGCTAATGCGGAGATGGCGATACGCAATGCACCCACCTCAATCGCCGAAAAATGAATGAGGCCTTTTTTAATTAATATAAAAGAGCCTCCCCAAATGAAGGCCAGGGTAACAAAGGATATCCAACCTTTGAGATCAACCGGTTGAGTTGTATTTGCAGTTACTTCGCTCATTGACCTGCAGCTACTTGATTGACCTGGTTCCAGACCCGCCACACATTCCTGTAACAGATCCTGGCGATATCTTCTTCCGTATAATCTCTTTTCAAAAGCTCATGGATCAGGTTAGGATACATACTGACATCCTTTAAGCCTGTAGGCAGACTATCTCCAACACCATCAAAGTCTGAGCCTATACCAACGTGATCTATTCCTGCTACTTGTTTGACATGATCAATGTGATCTGCCACACGCTGAACATCAGCATACAATTTTGGATATTTCTTTCTGACTTTATCGATGATACGTTTGGCTTCCGGATCACTTTCCTTCAAGCCGGCTTTTTCCAATCTTCGGTTTAACTCCGCCCTGCTTTCATTCCTGGCCTTTGTCACTTCCGAATCGAGGAAATCTGATCCAAAATTGATCTGAATTACACCCCCTTGCCTGGCCAATACTTTCAGCATATCATCACTCATGTTGCGTTGAAATCCGGGGGTAAATACCCTGCAGGAGGAATGAGAGGCTATCACCGGTGCATCGGAAAGCCGGATGACATCATAAAAAGCGCTGTCTGAAATATGAGAGACATCGACGATCATACCTACCCTGTTCATTTCCCTGACCACCTCTTCTCCGAAAGGACTAAGACCGCCCCAGGTTGCGGTGGTGTCATAGGAACTATCAGAAATCTGGTTATCCTTTCCGTGTGTTAATGTGACATATCTGATACCGCGGTCATAATAGTACTTCACGTCCGATAAGGAAGTGATTGGTGCCCCATTCTCCAACCCCATGGGCAGTGAAATAAGCCCCTTCTCAAAATTCCGTTCGATCATGACAGGAGAATCACCGGCGGCAAATTTGTCCGGAAGTGCGATGATGATTCCTTTAATCATATCAATGAGTGAATCCGTCAGGGCCTTGGCTGCCGGCAAATCACTTTGGTAGGAAGAAGGAATAAAAATGGACATAAATGGGGCATCCAGCCCACCTTGTTTGGCTCTTTCATAATCAAAATCACCTTCAGGGCTTTCAACAGGAATCGTCATATACTCCCGCTCCAACCTGAAATTTTTGACCTTCAGCCGATAAGGGAGGTCCACATGGCCATCGGTGATGATATACTCGTGGGCCAATGCCACAGCATACTGATAAAGATTATGATCGGCTTGATTTTCAGCTTTTTTCTGGGCCAGGCCGTCTGAAGCGAGCAGGAGCAAATAAAATGGCAAGTACTTCATCATCAGTAGAAATCCACCACAAGATAAAGCGGTTAGGCGCCAGGGACAGGAAGAATCAGATATCCGCAAAAAAAAGATGGACTTTTGAAAGTTTTTTTAGCTTTGCACTCTCTTTAACGAGACTATCCGGATCGGTAGTTCAGTTGGTTAGAATGCCGCCCTGTCACGGCGGAGGTCGCGGGTTCGAGTCCCGTCCGGTCCGCAAAAAAGCCATCTTCGGATGGCTTTTTTTGTTTTCCGATCTACCGGAATTCACACAATCCACTAGCTGCCAATTTATTAAAACAAAAAAGTCAGTGCTATTGGCTTTGGTTCACCCTTTCGGGTGACAATTGAACCTGTATATCAGCCGATTTTGGGATAAAATTTTTAACCTTTTATCTCAGAACCATGAAAACATCCATTACACTCATCCTCACCCTTCTCCTTTTTTGGACCGGATATACCCAAACCTGGATCCGGCAAAATCCTTTTCCAAAATTGATCGAGCTCACGGACGTTCATTTTGATGATGCTCATGGTCTTGCGGTGGGGCAGGAAGGGGTTTGCTTCACCACCCACAATTTCGGCACGACCTGGGCTCCGGGAACGCTCTCCCCGGAAGGCTATGCCTTTGATGCTGCCTTCGTCGTGCCCGGCACCAAAGGGCAGGTTATGTTTGCCGGTGGAATCACCCTGATGCGATCTATGGACGGCGGCGCCACATGGGATTTATCAAACAACAGCCCGGGCAATACCTATGCTATACAAACACTTTCGGATGGAACCATCATCGCATTGGGGAGAGATTATAATGTGTTTTCAAAAAACCTTGGAGATACCTGGGATGTGATAAACAATCCTGTTGAAGGTTCTTCAGCCGGTTACTTTACAGATTTGCAACACGGATGGGTAGAATCCGGAAGTTTTAATCAAAGTCAGGTTTGGGTCACTATAGATGGAGGGCAATCCTGGAATGTCCGGGATACCACAAGACATCCGGTCATCTATGGCATCCACATGCTTGATACACAGAAAGGGTATATGTCTGCGAGGGACTATGTGTATAAAACTTCAGATGGCGGTGAACATTGGGTCAGACTCCATGATAATGCCGTCAATTCGATCCAGGATCTCCATGTCACCAATGAAAATGATATCTGGACATGCCTGAATAATGGTTTCATTTTTTATTCCCGAAATGGCGGACTGAATTGGACCGAGATCAATCCCAATATTATCAGCAGCAATAAAACAAATGGCATTTATGCCAATGCGTCTGGGCAGGTCTGGTCGACAGGGAAGTTTGTTTCCATCCTTTATTCCCCTGATGGAGCAAATAACTGGTCAGACCAAATACCTGGTGCAAAATCAATCATGTATCGTCCACATTTCCTGGATGAAAACCATGGAATTGTTGGCGCATCAGAAGGAAAGATTCTATGGACAGAAAACGGCGGTGCATCCTGGGACATCATGTCATTGGATCCTGATGAGAACTTCTTTAGTCCGACGATATTGAATGAACAAAGTGCGGTGATCGGATCTTCTTCGGGAAGAATTTTTGCGACCACAAATCGAGGTCTTGACTGGACCCTTTTGGGAGAAAACCTGGGCCAGATTGTTGACATGCATATTTTCAACAACAATACCGCCATTGCCGTCTCAGAACAAGGAACCATCTGGAGAACATCCACTGGAGGTGGCACTTGGGATGCGGTATACATTTCGCCTTTTGGACTTCTCCAGGGACTTCATTTTATCGATGATCAAAAGGGTTGGGCTTGTGGTTGGTTTGGCCAGGTGCTGTTCACTGCAGACGGCGGTTTGACCTGGGATACTCAGGTATCAAACAGCAATGGACAATTTAAGGATATCCACTTTACAACAGAAAACGATGGATGGATCGTTTCTTCTGCCTTTACGGATTCAGTCTGGCATACGAGTAATGGAGGACAGTCCTGGGAGGGAAGGAAGCTGCCTTACAGTATATTCTGGCATGGGGTAACTTTTTCTTCACGGGATACAGGTTGGATCGTTGGTGGAAGTGCCGGTTCGGGTTTGGTAATAAGAACTACTGATGGTGGACAAAACTGGGTTTTTGATCATCAATCGCCAGAGGCCTTATTTGGTATCTATGCTATACCTGGAAAAGAAACCGTTTGGAGCACCGGCTTTGGAGGCAACATTATGAAGTACTCACCATGTACATTCAGTCCCGCCATTTCCAACCTGACCGGTGAATCAAATCCATGTCAAAAGGACACGGTCACGTACGCTATTCAATCGAGTGACGTAGACTTATTTGAATGGAC
>CAZYHJ010000092.1:7013-13274 GCA_964646645.1 uncultured Saprospiraceae bacterium
CGGATTGGCTTGTATATGGAAACTCAAACACGTCCTCTATTCAATTTATCGTTGGAATTGAAGCAGGAACAGTACAAGTCATTGGCAAGGACGCTTGTGGTGCTACTACTGCATCTCTTTCACTTGACGTATTTCCAAATCCTGTTCCTGAAGCGGTCATCAGTGAACTGGGAGGAATTCTTACTTGTGATTTGGACTCAGGTTTCTATCAATGGCTGAACAATGGAAATATAATTCCGGGAGCAAATGAACAGTCCTACACTCCGACATCGAGTGGTCAGTATGAAGTAGTCGTGACGCTGTTTAGTTCAGGCTGCGAGATCAGATCAAACCTCATTGAAGTACTGATTAATTCTACCATTCAGGCCGGGGACGTGCTGATCACGATTTATCCGAATCCGTCGCTGGGGTTGGTTTATGTGGACTATCAGGGCTTCGGGAATGAATATAAGTTTTGTAAGATGACCCTGTTTGATTTAGAGGGCAGGAAGATTTATGATCATGAAGATTTTACAAGTCCGTTAATCGTAAATAATCTGGTGCAGGGGATGTATGTTGCTGTGATTCAAATAGATGACAAGACGCATGTGCAGAAAATAATGGTCGAATAATTTACCTGTTTTTCGCAAAAACGTGTGCCACACCTAGGTGTGGCACACGTTTTTTATAAATAAGGCTTTATGGAATGACCTAAATTTCTCTACTATTCAATTTTATAAATATATGAATAACAACCACTTACACTCAAAACATTGAAAATCACCCATTATTTTCCTGTATTTTCCTAAAGTATGACTGTGTTCCTATTGGATTGTTCGCGGACTAAGCGAGGTTATGAAAAACATGCTGAACATCATCATCCGCCTCCAATCTGGCGACCAACTTCAGCACTTCTTCAGCTTCCTGTTCCGGCAGTTCCACCGTATTCAATGGGATCCATTCAAATTGAGAAGTCAATACCTTGATATCTTTATCCTCCAATGCCTTTTGCATTTTTCCAAAATCGGCAAAAGAACAACGGACCACCAACACCTCTTTTCCATCCTCACTGACCCCTTCTCCCATCTCTTGCAGGCCATGGTCGATGAGCTCAAGTTCAAGGTTTTCCGGATCCAGATCCTCCGGAGACAGGTTGAAAACGCCCATCTTATTAAACTGAAAACTTACGCTTCCACTGGTTCCTAAAGCGCCTCCTCCCTTATTGAAGGCCGCACGCACATTGGCGACGGTTCGAACAATATTGTCTGTGGCAGCCTCAATGATGATGGCGACGCCATGAGGGCCATACCCTTCATACATGACCTCATCATAATTCTCCATGTCTTTGCCCATGGCCCGCTTGATCGCGGCTTCCACTTTGTCCTTGGGCATGTTGACGCTCTTGGCATTTTGGATCGCCCGACGCAGAGAGGGATTGTAATCTGGCTCCGGACCACCTGCCTTGACAGCGATGGCGATTTCCTTACCAATACGGGTAAACTGCTTGGCCATCCGGTCATAGCGGGCAAACATGCTTGATTTCCGGACTTCAAATATCCTCCCCATAACATTTCGTTTTTAGGCCGGCAAAGGTAAGGACTTCAGGGGTATTAACACAGTTTAACGGAATGCCGATCTGGGTTAACAGAACCGAAAGAGTCAAGAGCGGAACCCTCCCCTTACCTTTGATGCATGATCCGAAATCCAGGTATACCCATGAAAACTATACTTATTCCAATCCTCCTGTTGCTTGTCCTGGGATTGGTTTCCTGTGAAGATGATTTTTCCGGCCCTCCAACCATCGCCACGTATGATCTTACTCCTTTCAACCGGATTGAATTGGAAACCGCTTCAAACATCAGTGTTTATCAGTCTTCCATTTTCCAGGTCGTTGTTGAAGGCCGTGAAAGCGATGTAAATGACACGGACGTGTTCGTCTCGGGGGATTTGTTAGTCATCAGAGAACACGGTTCCATTCACCCCGATCAGCATATCAGTATTTACCTCCCAGGCATTTTGGAATTGAATGCCTATGGCAGCAGTTATATCTATGGCGAAACTGAATTTAGTCAGGCCATTCCTTTCGGGATAAATGATTTTGGATCAGGAGATATTGATTTCTATATCGATACGGATATCGTCAATGTCAGGAATACAGGATCTGGTGATGTCATTCTTTCGGGCAAGTCGGATATTCTGGACGTCGATCTTACCGGAAGCGGTTGGGTGAGATCTTTTCTGATGCCTGCAGAAATCGCCAACATATTTCTCAGCGGAAGTGGCAGTACCGAGGTTACTGTGGATGTGGATTTAGATGTCGTCCTCTCAGGGAGTGGCAATGTATTCTATAAAGGTCTCCCTACCCTTGATCTCATTATTTCCGGATCAGGAAAGGTAGAGCACGTCAATTAAAGCGAATACCCACTATTGCCAGTAGCTCTTCAATGGCAATTAATCATCCGCAATTGGCAATTACCTTCTATTTTCGTAGCCACCTCGCAATCTCATGGCTAAGAAAAAGAAAATCACTACAGCTGTTCCTGTCTGGTTCAAACACACCTGGTGGAGCATCCCCCTCCTCGCGATCCTGGTCTACATTCCAGCTTTCAATGCGGGATTTACGCTTGATGATGTACCCATCATTGAAGAAAATCCATACATGCGTTCATTGGATAAGATTCCTGAAATCTGGAAAACGCACTATTGGGCCGGGAAGATAGATGCCAACGATAAGGGGTTGTACCGACCTTTAACCCTAACCACTTACAACCTCCAATACAATCTGACGGGAAAAGAGGCTCCGCCATTTCATATCGTCAACATCCTTTTACACGCGCTGGTTTGTTTTGTGTTGATGAAATTCCTGGACAAGGTATTCAGGGATCACAGGTTGACGATGATAGCAGGATTACTTTTTGCCATCCACCCGATTCATACTGAAGCCGTCGCCGGTTTGGTAGGCCGGGCGGAACTACTGGCTTCCCTTTTTATTCTCACCGGCATGATCAGTTATCACCAATATGTGTTCAAGGGGGGAATGAAATGGATGATATTATTGCTGGTGTCCGCATTTGCAGCGATCACGTCCAAGGAGCATGGTTTTTTATTGGGTCCGGTGCTCGTTTTGCAGGAACTCTATTATGTATTCAGCCAGAAAAACTATGCATGGAATAAATCCTCAACGTGGATCGGCCTGGGAAGTGTGGCTGCTTTATCTATCGCACTCTGGCTTTATCGCTCCACGATCACCGGACCACCTGTGCCGCATGAACAATGGCTACATGTCAGCAGTGGTGATCGGATCGCTACCGCGCTCAGAACAATGGCAGAGTATATTGGGATGCATGTATGGCCGCTTCATCTCTCGGCGGACTATTGGACAACAGACACCCCTATAGCTGGTTTTGGTCAGCCCATTGTTTTAATGTCCTTGTTGTTCATCTCCGGATTACTTTTTCTGAGTTTGTTCCTCAGGAATAAATTGCCGGTTTTCTCCTGGGGGATTTTATTCTTCTTCCTCATGTTGCTTCCGGTATCCAATCTGGTATTTGCAGCAGGTTTTCTTAAAGCGGAGCGTGTATTGTACATCCCTTCGATCGGATTGATTACAGTGCTTTCGGCTTTGCTGGTCAAATGGAGTGACTGGAAAAACGGGAAGATCCTTATGTATGGAGTACTCGGTGCATTTAGTCTGTTTTTTATCTGGCGCACCTGGACGCGAAGCGGAGACTGGCAAAACAATTACACACTAGCCCTGGCCACCTTGCAGACCTCACCGGCAAGTCCCCGATTCAACAACATGATGGGACTGGAATTGAAAGCCATGAAAAGAAATAAAGAAGCCATGGCCTATTTTGAAAAGTCGGTACAATCGAATCCAAATCATGGACCTGCGCTTGTCAACCTGGGACTGGAATATTCCCATGCCAACCGAAATCCGGAGGCTGTTGAATTGCTGGAAAAAGCGGTGCGACTGGATCCCGGGAATGCTATGGCCTATGTCAACCTGATGGCGGTCTACCGTGAAATGGGTAATTATGACAAAAATCTGGAGGTCGCTGAAAAGGCTATGGTCCGGTTTCCGGAATATGCCCCTGTGCTCTGGAATGTAGCAAATGCTTATCACCTCAAGGGCATCATGGACAAAGCCAATGAGATCAGGGCCAAAGCTGTTGCGCTCGATCCATCCCTGGCAGCTAAAAAATAAATTTTACATATTAAAAAAAACCATTATATTTGGGGTGTAACGAAATTGAAAAATCCGGATAACTGGATCAACATTTGCCGGGTTTGAACCGTTATACTTTTAATTATATCCCATGATGCGTTTTTTCAATCGAATCTTAAACCTCTTCAGGGGGCGTAAGGCGCCAAAGCCTGTACCCGCAGGTCCCGTAAAAAAAGAAGAGTTTGAACGTTGGTTAGGAATCTGAGTATTCCTCCCGTTTAAGAACATATCCGGTCAATCGTCTTGCCTGACACGCAATTCTCTCCTGCCCTATTGATACATTTTGAGTTGTTGCTCGCCAATCATGATTTCAAGCCGAGCTATTTCAGCCATAATTTTTAAATTATATTACATAAATTCATTTATGTAACGTATTACTATGTAATGTGTTAAAGATATAATTTTAAAATTATTGTCCGGAATGTCCGATTAAAAGACTTTTTCCTCCCTAATTATTTTGGAATCCTATACATTTGTCATGTTTCCAGAAAGTCCACTCTAAGTCCCCGCTTGAGGCGCTTGGGTATTTCTGGTCATTGTAAAAATCAGAAATCTCGTCGCCATGACCGCTTCTGCTGAGTCTCCATTCCTCCGGACATTTTCACCCAATCTATTGTCATTGCTTTTCATATTGCTGGTTTATTCCAGTTGTACCCACGAAACGGAAACAGACCTCGATCAGTCCTTGACTTCAACCCTTAACAACACTTCAAAAACCGGGAGCTATACGGGATATATCATGCCCGAAAGCACAGATTACTCCTCTCTCCCAAACCAGGACCCAAAAAATCCGGTCACTGCAGAAAAGGTGGCGCTGGGCAAGATGCTTTTTTTCGAAACCGGTATTGGCCTTGAGCCAAAATACCCTGTTTCCAAACAAGCATACTCCTGCAGTAGCTGCCATATCCCTGAACGCGGCTTTACGGCAGGTCGCTTTCAGGGTATTGCAGATGGAGCGGTTGGATTTGGTGTCAGCGGTGAAAAGCGTAAAAAGAATCCCTACTACGAAGGTGGTGACGTAGATGCACAAGGCGCAAGGCCATTACCCGTCATCAATACCACATTTGTTACGAATGCCTTATGGGCAGGCACCTTTGGATCGTTCGGGGTAAATGAAGGCACAGAATCCGTCTGGAGTCAGGACACCCTGGTTGAAATCAATTACAAAGGCCTGATGGGGCTGGAAGCAAATAATGAGCGGGCACTGATCGTTCATCGCCAGCTGATCAATAAAGCCATCACCGACTCCCTTGGCTATACAGCAATGTTTGATGCCGCATTTCCGGACATCCCTGAAAGCGAGCGATATACCCGTCAGACTGCCGCCTTTGCGATTGCCGCATACTTCAGGACCATCCTGACCAACGAGGCTCCTTTCCAACATTGGCTCAAGGGGGATTTGACCGCGATGACGGACCAACAAAAGCAAGGGGCCCTTCTCTTCTTTGGAAAAGCAGGGTGTGTGAGTTGCCACAATAGTCCCTCCCTCAACAGCACTCCTCACTTATTCTTTTCCCTGGGTGTATACAACCATTATCAAACCGGTTACAATGTCTTCAGAACAGACAGACACGATAAACGCAACCTGGGTCGTGGTGGATTTACCGGCAGAGAGGAGGACATGAACCAATTCAAGGTACCTCAACTCTACAATCTGAAAGACTTTGGATTCTATTTCCACGGAGCAAGCAAGACCAGCCTGCGCGATGTTGTCGAATATTTCAACAACGGTATTCCTGAAAACCGTGATATCCCATCAACTCAGATCACCTCACTCTTCAGGCCCCTGCACCTTACCGAACAAGAAATGGATGACCTTACTGAATTTCTTGAAAATGGTCTTTACGATGCGAATCTGGTTCGTTACAAACCTACCCAGGTGATGTCAGGTAATTGTTTTCCCAATAATGATTTTCAGTCGAGGATGGATATGGGCTGCCTTTGAAAATGAAGAATGAAAATTGAAGAGTGAAAAAGAGCAGAGAGCATAGGGCAGAGAGCATAGGGCATAGGGCAGAGAGCAGTGGGCATAGGGCAGAGAGCAGTGGGCAGCG
>CAZYHJ010000093.1:0-6002 GCA_964646645.1 uncultured Saprospiraceae bacterium
ATTCGCTCTTCCTCATGTCTGCCGTAATCGCGGACTCTCTTGAATACTTTTGGACAGGCCCCGGTGGATATGAAGCAACCGGACCTACTCCACCCGGTATCGCAGCCAGTGAAATTGATTCCAATGCAGTTTATTATCTCGTTGTATCGAATCCATATTGTGCATCCCTGCCGGATAGTGTGATCGTCACCGTTGTGGAAACACCTGCTGTGGCTGAGATCACCGGGGATATGACGGCATGTGAAGGGGGTACACTCACGTTATCCACTACCGCCTCACATACCTCTTATGAATGGATTGATCCGAATGGTCAATCAATCATTACTTCTGACCCCGAATTAAATATTCCATTGGCAGATTCAAGCCATGCCGGTGACTGGTTCCTGATCGTAGCTGATCAGGGTTGTCCTTCAGATACCAGTGGAGGCTTTAATGTAATGATTGATTCTGCACTGCAATTGGAAATTCTCACCACCACCCGGGTTTGTGAAGGAACATCCATAACACTCACCACCAATCCTGCAGTTACAGGAGCTCATTTCTGGAGTGGTCCCGGAGGATTTGAATCCCAGGAAACATCACCAACAACACTGGCCATGCAAGGAACATACACAGTCCTGGTGCAGGCTGATAATGGTTGTGAGGCCAATGACAGTGTAGACATCGTGGTGGATCTTCCAGTCACGATACTTGATCTCGAAACAGATGCGGATACGTGTGTGTCTGGTACGGAATCGATTTCGATCTGGGCCGTCACGCAACCTGGATTTGACGTAAATCATGTGTATCAATGGGCTGGTCCCGGGTCCTTTATCCAACAAGATTCCATCATCCTGATTGACAGTGTGACATCATTGGACAATGGAATTTATACCTTATCCATTATCAATGGAGCATGTGTATCGGATGCGGATGAACTCACCCTCGATGTAAAAGATAGTCCGACAGCTCCTGTGATCATAGGAGAGCAAGTGTATTGCTTTGGCGATAGCATTATCCTCATGATAGATTCACCTATTGATGGCACTCATTATCAATGGTCATCCCAGGATACAAATGTCATCATTCCTCATCCCGGAACCTTAATTGTTCCAAACGCTACACCTGACTGGACCGGAGTATATACTGTCGTAGCCATAAATGATGGTTGTCCTTCTGCTCCTGTGATGGCGGCGGTTCAGGTCAGACAAGCTTTATTCCCTCCCAGCATCACCAGCCCACCACGTGTTTGTGAAGGAGATAGTCTGGTGCTTTCATCTACCGCACCCGTGGGCTCGCAATCTCATTGGATTTCGTCCAGTGGTTTTGAAAGCGATGAATCACAACCTGTCATCTTTCCTGTGACCGCTGGTGATGCCGGAACATACCAGGTGATTTATACACAGGACGGTTGCGTGTCGCCTCCTTCAAATCCCTATGATATCATTGTGGTACCTGCCCTTGCTCCGCCTGCCATCATTACCGATGCCAGTGCGATCTGCATAGATAATCCGGTCCCTGTTGAAATTTGCATTGATCCTTCCTCTGTGATCCCGGGCGTGTTGTATACCTGGGTGCTTGACGGAAATACAATTATTGTGGATGATTCTCCTGACACCTGTATTACTATTACGGGTACACCTTTGCATGGCGGAGTAAATACCATTACAGCCATAGCCTCTATCCAGGGATGTCCTTCGCCACAAGGAAATGCGGTAGAAATCACCGGGGATGAAATACCTGATCAGGATGCAAACGCGGGAGCAGATCAAATCGGTTGCCCCGGAGCAGAAGTAATACTGAATGCGAGCACACCTCTTCAAGGTACAGGAGTATGGACCAGTGAAGATGATTTGATCATCTTGTCTGATCCTAATGATCCACAGGCAAATCTTATCGGATTGCCCTCCGGAACGTATGCCTTGGCATGGACGCTGAGTTATGCTACTTGTACAGATTACAGTCAGGATTCTATGTACATAGAAGTTTTGCCTTCACCTGAAGCTTTTCCTGACACGGTCGATGTTCCTTTTGGGCAAACGGTTGAATTTATCGTTACGCTCAATGACCAACTCAACATGGACGCCTTCACGCTTGAGATCGTCACAAATCCGCAACGGGGTAATGCATTGCATGCCGGTAATGGCATCTTCAGATATAATCCCAACGTAGGGTTTGTTGGAACTGACATGATGATTTACAGGATTTGTTCTGCTGAATGTCCGGAAGAGTGCAGTGAAACCGTCGTGGTGCTGAAAGTCGGGAATGAAGATGATTGCTTTGTTCCGTCGTTGTTTACACCCAATGATGATGGGGTCAATGATGTATTAATCATTCCATGTCTGGAGACAGACCGATACCCCGAAAATAAGATCATCATCTTCAATGAATGGGGTGCGGCAGTATACAGCGCATCCCCTTATCAGAATGACTGGACCGGAACGTATGGCAGTGATCCTCTGCCGGTGGGTACTTATTTCTATATCATGGATTTCGGGGATGGCAACGAACCGAAACGGAGTTTCCTCATTATCGAACGCTAATGGATCCTGAACTATGACAATGAAAACAACATCAATGATCATAAATATTTTCCGGGCTAAGTATCAAGCACTGCCCGGTGTTGTCATCGCTTTTTTGATGACCTGGATCATTCCTTTCGGGGCATCGGCACAACAGCAGCCATTGCATACCATGTTTATGTACAACAAACTGCTCATCAATCCGGCATACGCAGGATATCACAATCATACCTGCTTATCTGCCATTGTCCGTGAACAGTGGCTGGGTTTTGAAGGTGCACCGCAGATGCAGGCGATCAGTTTCAACGCACCGCTGTCTTCGCAGCGACTCGGCATCGGGGCCAATCTGCAACACCGATCGATTGGTGTATCATCTTCCACCACGCTCGACGGTATATATGATTATCGTATTCAGGCAGGTAACGGAACATTGAGTCTGGGGATTCAGGCCTCCGCGCGTTTCCTGAAAGTAGATTATTCCGACCCACTGGTCAAAACCGTACAGGATATCAACATTGATCCCGGTGTGGACAATGTTGCTGATCAAAAATTTCTGGCCAATGTAGGTGCGGGTATTTATTACAGCACACCTTCCTTCTATGTGGGCTTGTCATCTCCAAGATTGATGAGTTCGGATATTGATTTTGAAGTCAACAACTTGTTTACTGCGCGTGAACAAGCGCATTATTATTTCATGACGGGTGTGGCCGTGACCCTCGATCATCGAATGAGTTTTGTGCCTCAGGTGTTGGTGCGCTATACAGATGCAGCACCGGTCAGTGTGGATCTTAACCTTGGTATTCGCTGGCGGGAGGATCATAGTGTGGGTGTGAGTTTCCGTAAAGGAGATCGCGGAGACCAATTGCTGGAATCCATTGACATCATGGCCTCTGCCAAAGTCTTGCGCGGACTGCGCATTGGTGCAGCGTATGATATTACGATGTCGGAATTGCAGCGCTACAGTGACGGTAGTATCGAAGTCATGCTGATGTATTGTTTCGGAGAGGCCGCCAAGCCCTCTACTTTTGTTAATCCCAGGTATTTCTGATGTTGAACATGAAAATATATTTCACTTATCTCTTTTGCCTGACAGCATGGTTATGTCATAGCCAGCAAGCTGAGTATATCTGTCATCATCAGGACATCGCTGTTTTTCCATTAGAAAAACTCAACACTAAGTCTATCGAGTTTTCTCCGATGTATTATCAGCAGGGTCTGGTATACGTGGTTGCCCGGGAGAAAAATAGTTTGCTTGATCCAAAGACAGGTCGCGCATATTTTGATCTGTTGTATGCCGATATCGGGCCGGATGGGAGTACCACCAAGAGCGTGAATTTCTCACCCAATATTAAAACCCAATATCATGAAGGGCCGTGTTCGTTCAGCATGGATGGAAAAGAAATTTATTTCACCAGATCAAATCTATCCGGGACCAAAGGCATTGATGATGAAAAGGGAAATGTACAACTGAAGATTTATTCAGCCGTAAAAGGGGCAGAGGATTGGGAACAAATCACGGCCTTACCCTTTTGCAATGACGCATATGCTACTGCCCATCCAGCGTTGAGTCCGGATGGTCGGTGGTTGGTCTTTGCTTCGGATATGCCGGGAGGATTGGGAGGTATGGATCTGTATATCGTACAACGTGAAGATGGAGTATGGTCAAACACAGTTGTCAATCTTGGTCCGGGTGTCAATACCGGTGGCAATGAGCTTTTCCCCTTCTGGCATCAGGATGGATATCTCATATTTTCATCCAATGGTCGTCCGGGTGAAGGCGGACTTGACTTGTATGTCACGGCCCAGGACACGGCAGGATCCTTTTTTGGATTGCAACATTTAGCAGCGCCATTTAACAGCAAACGGGATGACCTGGGCATGATCATTTCCGCGGATGGAATGTCCGGATACCTCGCCAGTGACCGTAAACCGACCATGGGTAAAGATGATTTGTACCGATGGACCTCTCCTCGTTCTATCTTTTGTCAACCAGGCAAAAAAGGAATGCAACTCCATCGTGAAATCACCTTTATCAATAAGGACCAGGAACCCCTTGAGCAAACGAAGTTTTGGCTTATTCCGATGGACAAAGAGGGACCATCGAGGCTGAAGGAGCACTTCAACACAGAGCTGGTGCCACATCAGGAAAACGATGGTGAGTTTTTCCTCCGGTGGAGTGTCACGGACACGCTTTCGGATGAAACCGCAGATGCCATTGCAGACACACAAGGGAAAATTCAAACCACCGTTGATGGCCCGACCACCTATATCCTTGTGGCCAGAAAAGCCGGATATACCCCCTTCACCCAGGTGATGACAGGGGATGAAGTACCTGCTAATATTATTCTCAATCGGGATGCGGGTATTAAAAAACCATGTCTGGGAACGAGTTTCATTGTTTATGATGCCACCGGAGATTTGCAGCTCAATGGCGCCAAAGTGGAGATCTCCGGAACTTGTCTGTCCGGGGCTGAAATCAAATACACGGATGAAAGCGGTATGGCCACCAGTTGTTTACCTACTTCGTGTCCGTTAAAAGCCGAGGTGACGCAGAATGGGTATGCTGTTCACTCCTTTGTATTTACACCTTCGGAAGATGGTGAAATCTGGAAGGTATATCTAAAGGAAAGCCAGGAAAATACACCGACCTCGCCTATCGCCTCCGGCACGGTGATCGTGCTGGATAATATCTATTATGATTTCAACAAATCAGCGATTCGAAAAGGGGATGCAGGGGAATTGAATGCACTCGCGGATATCCTTAAGAAATATCCTGACCTCACCATCGAATTGACCAGTCATACGGACACGCGGGGCAGTGCTGAGTATAACTTGGAGCTTTCTGAAAAAAGGTCGGCTTCTTCCAAAGAGTATCTTGTTCTCCTGGGCATCAATGGCGATCGGATCGTGACCAAAGCAGCGGGTGAATCAACTCCCCGCAATAAATGCGTGGATGGTGTAACCTGCTCTGAAGCGGAGCATCAGTATAATCGTCGCACTGAGGTTCGGATCATCAATCCGGCACAGGGCATGCAGATTAAATACAAGGCTGAAGAATGATCACCGTCAGGGAACATCAACTGGATGATATTCTTCTTTTACTGCAACAGATTCCAGAATTTGATCAACCTCTGCCATCCAGGAAAGAAATCCTTAGTAAAACACGAAATGTTCCAAGCTCTGTGCTATCCGCCTACGTCAATGAAGAACCCGTCGGATTTAAAATCGGGTATGAACGGGATGGAAGGTTCTATAGCTGGTTAGGAGGCGTGGTCCCTTCCATGCGACAAGCCGGGGTCGCGGGTTTGCTCGCAGATCATCAGGAAAAATGGGCCCTTGAAAAGGGATATACCAGCATCTGGATGAAAACAAGAAACAGGTTCCCGCAAATGTTAATTATGGCCTTCAGGCGGGGCTTTAGGTTGGTCAGTATGATCCCCGGTGAGGATATTGGTGATCATCGGATTGTCTTGGAGAAAAGTCTTTAGCTTTGGCGTTTTA
>CAZYHJ010000093.1:6102-13114 GCA_964646645.1 uncultured Saprospiraceae bacterium
TCCGTGATCCGTGATCCGTGATCCGTGATCCGTGATCCGTGATCCGTGATCCGTGATCCGTGGTCGGTGGTCGGTGGTCTTTAGTCAGCGGTCCGCGGTCAATTATGATTCAAAAACAATAAAAACGAAATTCAGGATATGTTGAAAAATGTAATTGTATTGATGATTTGTTTCCTGCTGTCTGGAAGCATCATGGGACAGAGTGAAAAGATTGGGTTTGGATTCAGGGCCGGGGCGAGTATTGCTAAACTCGACGGACCATCTGAGATTGGTCCCAATGGGGAATCCTTAGAGGAATATTCGATGGCGAGTGGATTTCATCTGGGTGCCGCATTTATCTATAAGTTTACTGACCTGGTGGGGATGAAGGCTGAACTGGTGTACTCACAGCGAGGGACCAAATACAATTACGAGGGACCTTCTTACTATGTACTTGGGCGTGGTAATGTATTGAATACAACTATCCTGGGTACCCGGAGCCAGGAACTGGATGTCTCGAACACATTTCTCGATGTACCCCTAATGGCTTATTATAAAATCGGGAGTTTTGAAATTTCCGGAGGAGTCAACATGGGTGTGCTTCTGGCGTCTACCGCAGGAGGTGATACAGAGTTTAATGGTATTTCAAACCTTGGTACTACTGTAGCTCCCTTTACCGTCGGACTCAATCACAACTACAAATCCGACAAAGCCGGTGAGGCCTCATCGGATGTTATCCTGGTCAATGTGGATGGACGTGACTACGAAGTGCCCGAAACTGTTATGGCCTATTATGAGTTTGAAACAAAGGATAAAAACTGGTATAACACACTCGATTTTGGCCTGGTTGGAAATCTTGCGTTTTACATCAATGAAGGACTCTTCCTGAGTGTGCGTTATATGCATGGACTGGGTGATGTTGATCAAAACACGTATGATGTTTCATTGCAGGAATTGAATCCGGATGGTTCATTTCAATACCGGACCGATAAAAATGAAAGCCGTGCCTGGCAGTTTAGTGTAGGGTTTCAATTCTAATCCAAGCATCCCTTATGGCTAAGAAAAAGAGTCCCCCACCGTCCAATCGCAAACACTTTTTTCTCTTCGCCGCGCTGCTGGTCCTGGTGACATTTGGGTTATACTATCAGGTGACAGGGTTTGACTTTGTCAATTACGATGATGACACGCTGATCACTAAAAACAGAGTGGTGGTCGATGCCTTAGTGCCCTGGACGGAGGCCTTTCAATGGAATATTTTTTCCCCGCATTTCAAGCCGCTGGTCTTGTTGTCCTGGCGGGCTGAATACCAGCTTTTCGGTGAAACCCCCTCGGTATTTCACTTCAACAATCTGTTGCTGCACGCGCTGAATGTATTGCTTGTATTTATCCTTTCCCTGCGGTTACTCAAACCTTTGCTTCCGGAGAAAAAGCAACTTATTCCCTTAGCATCATTTTTTCTGGCACTGGCATTTTCTGTGCATCCGTTGCATGCCGAATCGGTGGCCTGGGCTGTGGAGCGGAAGGATGTGCTTTATACTTTTTTCTTTTTGTTGTCGTGGTGGGCCTATCTGCTTTATGTAGAAAAACAAAAATATACCTGGCTGGCACTCTCTGCCTTGTTTTATGTGCTCGTGATCCTTTCCAAATCAATGGGCATTACGCTCATCGCCGTATTGTTCCTGACGGATTATCTCTATGGCCGGAAAAATGTTTTTCACCTGATCAAAGAGAAAATACCCATCATCCTCGTTTTCTTCCTTGGTGTTTATCTCTATGGGCTCTTAGGCTATATGGGCAATTTCATTGAAGGAGGAGCCGTGGGGGCCACGACCAATCTGCCTGAATCCATCAAAGCGGCATCTGAAGCCAATCCCATGCTGCAGCTCATGCTCATGATGTTTCTCAAGATATTTCTTTTACTGGCGCATGTGTTGGTTCCCCTGCATCTCTCGGTCATTTATGAAGGCCCTCAAATTCAGCAAAGCCTTGGCATTTTTCTCTACTTCATTCCTTTCCTTCTTGCAGGGCTCATCTATCTTGGTTATCGACTAAAAGACAAGAACAGGGAAGTACTCTTTGGCCTGCTCTTTTTCCTCATCACGGTTTCACCTGCCATTGCCATTGGAAAATATGGAGGTGTCGGCGTATTTGTTGGTGACAGGTACACCTATGCCCCACTCCTCGGCATCATGTTGATCCTTGTGGTGCTGTGTTTTCGATTTCCGGGAAAAACAAATTCGATTCCTACGATAGCATTATCTGCACTCTGTGCATTGTATGCGATACTCGCATGGCCTGCCATCAGCAAATGGAAAAATGCGGAAACCCTGTGGACCGATGCCATTTCCAAAACAAAATGCGCGGCCCCTGCATACAATGGACGCGGGGTCTACTACCTGGATGATCTTAAAGACAACAACCGTGCGCTGGAAGATTTTAGCGCGGCGATAGCTTGTGACAGCACGCATCATCGGGCCCTCTACAATCGAGGCTTAATTCTGATGAATAAAAATAAAAATGACGAAGCGCTGCAGGATTACCGCAAGGCACTGCGACTTAATCCCAACTATGTTGAAGCCTACGTCAATAAAGGAAACATATTACGGGACCGCGGCGAAACCGATGAAGCCATGGCGGATTATAATGCAGCCATAAGATTAAGTCCCCAGTTTTCCAAAGCGTATTTCAACCGGGGTAATTTATTACTGAATCTGAAACGATTTGACGAAGCGATTGCCGATTACAACCAGGCGATTGCCATTGACAGAAATTACGCGAAGGCCTTTTACAATCGGGGGCTGGCGTATTTCAATCAAAACCAAAAAGACACCGCTTGCAAGGATTTTCAGACCTCACTTCAACTGGGATACGAGGCCGCAGGCAAAACGATCGCAACGTATTGCCAATAATTTGATTTCCCGAATCAATGAAATGAGGAACTATTATCGCAACATGAAGTAAGCGGCGATGATGCTTAAGATGCCGACCAGGAATCCGAGATAAACTTCCTTTAGCACATGGGCCTTGAGGATAAGCCTTGAGGTGCCAACTGCTCCTGCCATGATCACGGCTATATAAAACAATGTATCTACAGGTATGATCAGGTTTGTACCTCCAAATAATCCAATCTGAGCCGTACTGTACCCGAAAATTACTTTTGTCAGTCCGACCATGGCCACAAGTCCACCCATCCCTGCCGCGTGCACACTGACTTTAGTAAAGTTGTTGATGAAGAAACATGCCCATAATCCCATCAGGGTACCCAACACAGCCACTCTCAGGGAAACCGGAAAAGATTCGGCGCGGGTCAGATGCAGATAGAGGGACAAATACATGATCCCACCCACGATATACGGGCCGATGCGTTCGTGTTGATTTTCGAGACTGAAGGAGGATACCCATCCAAGCATTTTCATCATCAGCACCGCCAGTGCAGGCAAGGTCACCGTGGTCATCACAATGATGATCAGCAGTGCACCTGCCTCTGAGATATGTCGCCAGCCAAATGCAAAAGGATTCGTCCACAACAGCACCAGGGTCATGTATGTGACAATAAATAATGGATGGAAAATGATCGAAAAAAAATGAGCAGCAGCCCTCATACTGTTTTAATTAAGCACCGTGATCTCCACGCGCCTGTTTCTGGCCCGGCCGCCTTCCGTACTGTTTTGGGCCAGCGATTCAGTAGCACCCTTGCCGGCTACCTGAATACGATTTGAGCTGATCCCATTAAACGCCAGAAAATCCCGTATGGCTTCCGCCCGTCGGGTCGAGAGATCAAACAAAGCTACTTCATCTCCGACATCATCCGTATGACCTTCGATCAGAATTTCCATCTCCGGGTGTTCCACCATCATGTCCAGCAGGTATTCAAGCGCGGGTCTTGACTTAGCCAACAGTACCGTTTTCCCCTTGATGAAATTGATATTGTGAAAAGTCATCTTAGCGGGGAGAGCAGGCTTTTCTTCAGACAGTATGTTTAGATTTGAACTTTGCGTTTCTACTTCCTTTAGCTTATTGCTCTTCTTCGGATCTACATAGAGAATGAGATCCAAGGTATCAATCCCCTGCTTTTCCATTCCCCGGGGATCTACGATGATTCGTTGAGCAGCGTGATTGGCTTTCCTGGGTTGAAACTTATACGGTTCCGCTTCCGTCAGGGAAATTTCAAACTCTCCGGTATAGGTATTAAAATATTCCAGGTAATCGGGAGCGGAATGTTGTCCCCAGAATAATTCACTGTGAACCGGTTGACCCGTTTCCGAACTCAGGATTCTACCACGGACATACAATGGTTTTCTCAGGTGAGGTCTTGGCGTCTGACGTATTCTGTATATATCGCTCGAACCCTCCCGACGTGAGGCAAAATACAAGTAGTCCATGCCTGTGTCAAAATAGGGTTGACTGTCATCGGCTGGTGAATTGACTGCGCCACTGACTAAAACAGGTTCAGACCACTTCAACCAACTATAATTGAGGCGCTCAGAGACATAAATGTCCGTACCTCCCGCACCTCCGGGACGATTAGAGGAAAAATATAGCTTGCGTTTATCCGGGGAGATATGCGGAGAAGATTCCTGCATCGGTGTGTTGAGTACCTTACCCATATTGACCGGAGAGGACCACAGATTATCTCTCAGATAAAAGGAGACATAGAGGTCATTGAGTCCTTCGCTATCGGGACGATTCATGCTCATCACCAGGACCTGGCCATCAGTGGGCATCGTCAGATCTACATCAGAGGAGTGGACATTGAACTGATAGATATGCATCGGCCTGGGCAGCACGGTACTTCCTTTTTCATCAATCAGCACTCTTGAAAATCCGGCATACATACTGCCATCATCGTAAAACTGGTTGAGCACGATGTACTCGTTTTGCTGAATGCCGGTAGAAACCAGGCTATTTGGCAATGCATTATTGAGTGGATAACCCGGATGATGGATTTGACCTATGGTGTCCCCGTGAAGGTCGGCAAACCAAATGTCCTGATTGTACACTGAAGCTACCGGATCAGGTACATTATGACCCGCTATTTCTGAATAAATAGAAACGAGACGGCTTTGATATCCGGTATTATTTCTGTTACTCACGATTTGACCGTCCTCTGCGACAAGAGAAGGTTCAAAAGAAGGATCAGCGGTCCGGGTAAAATACAGCCGGTCTGTTTCCCTGCTGACCACGGGTGTGGTTTCGTCATATTCTGCCGAATTTATGTCCGGGGTTAGCTTTTCCAGTCCTCCCTGAGCAAAAGTCAAAGAAGATACCAGTCCGAGACTGAGGATCATCGGCAGGATGGCATGCATTCTGCAAATTTAATCGGATAATGGAGATAACCTACTCCAAACTTATCCCTTCATAAAATCCGAGTTGCCGATCGTAAAGCATTTTGGTGATATAGGCGATCTGGCCGGTGTGATATGAGAAATGCTCTGTAACATGGATCAGGATGGTCAGACCGGTTTCCTCAAAGGTCTGGACAGGTCGTTTCCTGAGCATTTCTGATTCCGGTAGTTGTTCAATCACCGGTCGGATGAGCGCCATGGTTTCTGTCAAAACATCAGCCAACTGTCTGCGACTCAATCCCTCGAGCGTATCAAATTCAGTCTGTCTTCTACGATCATCGGCATACCCACCCAGCCCCGCATAGATCCATTGCCTCACATTTCCGGTCAAGTGCAGCACCAGATTCCCCACGCTGTTGGATGAAGGGTTTGGACGCCACCAGATATCTTCTTCTGTAAGTTGGTCAAGACATTTGAGAATTCTGGGCAAAGATTCCTCATATAATCTTGTTATGACTTCCTGCAGTAACGCATCTCTAAACTGACTCATCGCGATCATTTTAACAACGTGTCCGGTAAAACCGGTTTGTAAAAATACGCGCTCTTAAAATAAGTTCAGAGTTCACCACAGGCGAGTGTGACCATCCGGAGTGAAGCCACCGGTTGCTTCCACAATTGAAGCGCACAGGATTCGAGAGTGGCTCCGGTGGTCAGCACATCATCCACCAGCAGTACATGTTTGTTGCGAACCTGCGTGGGTTTGGCGACGACAAAGGATGCGCCGATGGTTTCAATTCGTTCGAGCCTCTTCATGCCTGTCAGACTCTTGTCGTGAGTCACCCGAAGTAGTGCATTTGAAAACGCAGGGACATCATATACATCTGCAAGGGCTTCGGCAAATACCGCGCTTTGATTGTATCCTCTTTTTCTTTGCTTTTTCCAATGCAGCGGAACAGGTACTATGGCCTCAACATCTGACCACCATTCCATTTGCATGAGTTGCTTTGCATACCATCTTCCCAATGAAGTGATCAGTTCCGGTTGACTGTAGTATTTGATATGATGCAGGATCCGTTGCGTACCACCGCCGCGCGCGAAAAAAAGAAAAGCAGAACCTGTCGTGATTTGAACGCGGCCATCAAAGTGCATAGTAAACGGATTACGCTGTT
The DNA here is from genome assembly GCA_964646645.1 of uncultured Saprospiraceae bacterium. Lineage (GTDB taxonomy): Bacteria > Bacteroidota > Bacteroidia > Chitinophagales > Saprospiraceae > Opimibacter. Next base: position 12,536 of record CAZYHJ010000093.1, read on the forward strand.
GGCGATGGTATCCGGTCTCTGGTAGCTGCTGCAGGCATTCCAGACAAAAGATGTGATTGTCCAGCGGTCTGAGTAAGCCACAACTGACGCAAAGGGGAGGATAGACCAGGTCTTTAAAACGCAATAGCCAATGCATACAAGAATATTTTAATTAAAAAAACCGGATGGCATGGGGTACACATCCGGCTTTGTTCAACTGGTTAGTGAAAGGATTTGATTTTAATCACCGTTGTGGTCGTCCAACGAAGGGCATTATGCGATGACCACTTAAAACCATCCCCTGAAAAGTACTAGTGTATCGAACAGGGGTAAACGTTCCATCATCATCACTATTTTTTAAAAAAATTTTAATACCGGTGAAATACTGCGCTTGATTTTGTATACTTGTCATCGGCTTTTACCAGGAGCCGGACACGGTTACTCACCATTTCGTGTTCACCAGATGAAAACAACATGAATCACCTGCATTGCCACATCTATTCCTGTGATGATGACTATCTCCGGGATATTCGCGCGGGAGGCGCGACGGCGGAAAACGCGATCGGATGCCTTTACCTTCGGTATCGCAAACCCACTTAT
>CAZYHJ010000094.1:0-13034 GCA_964646645.1 uncultured Saprospiraceae bacterium
CCACCTGTATGCGTGAAGTTTCTTTTTAGATTGAGTATGCTGCTTCCCGTCGCACCGCTGCTGCAGAAATTAAGTGTACCTCCGCTGATGGTGGTATGATTATTTACGGTAATCGTAGGCGAACCACTCCCGGAGGTCAATACCAGTTTACTGGAAGTACCGCTCAAATTGAACTGCCCGCTGATGGTCAGCGCTGTCGAAGATGAGCCGGTCAGACTTACTTCACGGTTTTGGGTATTTGTAACAGTGAAATCACCATTGATGGACGTGAGCACACCATTAAAATTCAAATCCGCTCCCGGATCTGATGTCAGATCAATGATCAGATGGCCATAGGTGCTGTTGACCGGCAGTGTCGTAGCCGTGGCATTGATTTCAATTGTGCTTGAATTTCCGAATGATTCTGTTCCCTGGAAAATCGTCGTGGCCCAGGCACTTGTATTCTGGTGAAGGTAAGTTCCACCATCATCCAGTCTGAATACGCCTGCTGTTCCCAAGGTTATTGCTGCCGGGGCAACGAGATAAGCCCCGTTTTCTACATGCACCTTTGAACCTGTACCGGTCACGTTCCATGCAGAAGATGTGGTCATCGTATGCGGAGTTGATCCTCCGTTTCCACTTCCTTGAATAATGAAATAGGTTCCGGCGTTGGTAAAGTCGCCTGCAACGGCAGTAGTTCCGGTTCCATCGCGACTTGTATTCCAATTGCCAGGAGTCTCAGGGGCGCCACTGGTGGTCGAATAAAATATCTTGGCTTTTGGCACGAGTTCACCGCTTGCCGTGATCACAGCACCTAACGGATAACCACTAAATTGTACCTGACCGAGTTGGGCCGTGGAAAGTCCTCCCACACCTACTAAAATTCTTCCCTGGTCTCCCGTGCCAGTAACATCAATTGTACCTGTCCAGCCTGTAATCGTGAGGACTTTTCCAGAAAGCCAGCTTACACCGGAGCTATTGGCAAAAGTGAGTGTATGAACACCTGTTCCGAGGTTAATGGTAGAATTGTCTGTAAGGGTAAGGGTATAAAGGCTTTCAGTATATCCCGTTGTTTCACCTGTGCTGAATGTTCCACCATTCAATGTAAGTGATGAAGTATTTGAGATTCGCTCAGCTGCCCCACCGAGTACAACAGTTCCTACATTAATAGTTGTTGCACCGGAGTAAGTATTCGCACCGGAAAGTTTGAGTGTACCTGCACCATCCTTGTATATTCCGAAGAGCCCACTGATGGCTCCCGAAACAGTCAGATCAGTGGCAGAGGAACCATCATCTGCTACGGCAAATGTCCTGTTCGAACCCAAAGAAATCGGGCATCCGATTGAGGCACCATCTGTTCCGGCTCCTGCTTTATCCGTGACGGTAATATCACCTCCCAAGGTCATGAGTCCCGAACCTGTGATATCTGATCCGGCAGAAGCACCGCACTCCAGGAATACTTCAGTAGGCACACTGAAGGTGTATGTTGAAAGACCAAAAGTTGATCCGGCAGTAACCGTTAAATCTCCGGAGATTACTGTATGCCCGCTCAGTGTAACGGTGTTGCCGGGGTTATCTATGGTGAGATTGGCCTTGTTGGTATTCGCAAGTCCGGTACCAGCATCCTGGTTTGTAGTTCCATTATAGACGATATGCGAGCCTGTATTGAAATTACGACCTGTCGTCTGAATATTGCCAAAAGCACCGGAGGTATGTATACCATCGGCGGAAGTAACTCCCAAGGTTGCTCCCGAAACAAGAGTAAACGTACCGCTGCCGGTAATCACCGTACCTGGTGTCGCCATTTGAAGAAACGTGCCACTACTGACATTAAAATGAACTACGTTTGAAATAGTACTTCCGCCTGTGAAAATCTGGGTCCCTGATTTATTAAAATTGAATGTACCTACTCCGGATCCTGATGAGTTATCAAATACTGTACCTCCAAGTAAGCTAACATCACCGGATGTGTTTATGGTCCCGGATCCTGAACTAGAGGATAATGTTAATGTTCCACTATTCAATGTTAACATCCCGGTGATATTTAAAACCCTATTGGTACCGGAATTGGTCAAAACAAAATCATCGTTAACGGTGCAATTACCTCCAACGTTTACTGGACTTTGATTCATGATTATCGCTCCAGAGCCCGTATTTAGAACTTCAAGATTTCCATTAATGGTCAAACCAGAACTTGGAAGGCCTATTGTTGAAGTCATTCCACTGCAACTGAAGATCAGGTGCCCGAAGACTTGATTTAAATTGGTAGGCAAAGCTACCGTAGAGCCTGCAACAAGGCAGGTCGAATTACTATCCCATGTAGCCAAAGGTAATGCACCACCGGTGATAGCATGTTCATAAGCGCCACCTGATTCAAAGGATAAAGTTCCAGTGGATGAACTAATCGTCGAGTTGGTCCCACCAAAAGAACCATCATTGAGAATTGTGCCAGTGACGGATGTGAGACTATTAGCAGTATTAAAGGTTGAGCCCTTATTAACGTTTGTCAATTGTAAAGTTCCCTCGATACTCATGGGAATGTTTGTGCCTGAAAAAGCTAAACCCATTGTCCCACTGCCATTTCCTTTGAGCACAAGCGAACTACCTGACTCAATCAACCCCGCGCCGCTTCCAATGGTTAATGTTTTATTAATTCCAGACGAGGTTATGTTTACTGTAACTCCTCCTCCTACCGTTAAACTATCAATAGTATATGAGCTGCCAAATGTGATATTTAAGGTAACGCTGGTATCAAAAACCACATGATGAGCGGAGGTTGGCACAAGATTTAAAGACCAGTTAGCTGCAGTTCCCCAGTTATTGTCAGCGGAACCATCCCATTTATTCGTCTGACCGGACACACTTATGGCTGTACAGAGCACAACCAGGACGGACAATCCCAGGTGGAAGAGAAGGCGATCGAATGGTTTTTGGGATAACAGGCGGTGAGGACTGTAGGTGTTCGTCATTCGTTTTATGTTCTGGTTATCAGACAGTTGCGATCATTAGTTCTTTTTCGCGCGTCCTGCAGAAACCATCTTTTTGGTGCTTGGAAACAGAATACGGCTCTGCAATGCAATCACCATGCCGATATGAACGAAATTGGCCCGTTGGCCAATGAATTGATGCCCTTAACCCCGACGATTAATTGTCTTAAAAACAGGGATTTAGGCGAAACTTGTCAGGAAGAACCCACCTTAGGTATCCGGGAGTGGGATGAGAACATAGTGTGCATAAATGGCCAATTTTAGGTTAAGCCATCAGCTCCTGTTTGGGTGGATGCAATTGCCTGCGGCATCATATTTTATCGGTGCTACCCGAAAGCGTACCGGGGCGTACGCAGCATGCTAAGGCATTGCTAAGTAAACAAAAATATTGTTCCTGATATATTTATACATTTTTACATATGTATTGTATTGTTAACGCATACGTTGCCTCGAATAACATTATAAAAATTCATCATATTATACGCACTGCGTCACCATGGCTTCCAACTCAACCCTACGAACAGCCAAAAAACTGAGCCCCTCTTCTCTTGCTGATTTAGGTATCTTTCCCCCATGGCGACCACTGGCATTTCCCCCTTGCTGATCCTGACCATTGTAGCGGGATATTTCCTTCTGCTGATCTTCCTGGCATGGGTGACATCGCGCGGATCGACAACAGAAGATTTTTTCATCAACCGCCATAAATCGCCATGGTATCTCGTCGCCATCGGCATGATCGGAAGTAGTCTGTCCGGCGTCACATTCATCTCCATACCAGGCGTTGTTGGCGCAGGTGGACACAACCAGGCCTTTTCCTACATGCAGGTGGTATTGGGCTACCTCCTGGGATACCTGGTTATCGCCCATGTCCTGCTTCCGCTGTATTACAGGCTAAACCTTGTATCCATCTATAAATATCTGGGCTTACGGTTTGGTCCCGTCGCATACAAAACGGGATCTGCCTTTTTTATTCTTTCCCGAATGATCGGCGCTGCCTTCAGAATGTTTCTTGCTGTAATGGTGATTCATACCTTGCTTTGCGCTCCCTTTGGGATCCCGTTTTACGTCACCGTACTGATCGCCATTCTGCTCATCTGGGTCTATACATTCAAAGGCGGCATACGGACGATTGTTTTTACGGATACGCTGCAGACCTTTTGCATGTTGAGCGCAGTAATCCTGACCATTGTGGCTATCATGCAAAAGCTTGATCTTTCTTTCAGCAATCTGCCTGCGGCCATCTCGGATGCAGGATTATCCAAACTATTTTTCTTTGAAGGTGGATGGTCAGATGAAAATAATTTTTTCAAGCAGTTCCTGAGCGGCGCATTGATCACCATCGTGATGACCGGACTGGACCAGGATATGATGCAGAAGAATCTCTCCTGTAAAAACATTGGCGAAGCACAAAAGAATATCTACCTCTTTTCCGGCATTCTCATTTTAGCCAATCTCCTCGTGTTGACCCTCGGCGCACTGCTATGGATGTACCTGGGAAATCTTTCACTGGCAGCACCCGAACGTTCGGACCAATTGTATGCCTTACTGGCGATGAATCACCTTCCGGTATATATCGCTATCGCGTTTATTATCGGTCTGGTAGCCTCTGCCTACAACAGTGCTGACGGCACACTCACGGCCATGACCACGGCAATATGTATTGACTTCCTCGGCTTTGAACAAAACGAAAAATACAAGGATGAAGCCTATAAAACGAAAGTCCGCCGAAAGGTCCACATCCTGATTGCCATTGCGTTTGCAGGCGTCATCCTGCTCTTTCAACTGATCAACAAAGGATCCGTGATCAATGAATTATTTAAAGCCGCGGGTTATACTTATGGACCGCTGCTTGGTCTCTTTGCTTTTGGATTGATGACCCGTCGTCAGATCAAGGATCGATATGCACTGATCGTCTGTATCACCGCACCGATCCTTTCCTGGCTTCTCAATCTATATTCGAAGGAATTGTTTGACGGACTGACTTTTGGATTTCTGATTCTCGCCGTCAATGGGCTACTCACGTTTACCGGAATGTACATGATATCCCATAAACGCAGTTCCGCAGAAGGGACTGTGTCGGTATAAAATAATACGATAAGGAAGAGGAATAGGGAACGACGAAACGCGTTACTCCTGAATTCTGATCTCTGTGATCTTTTTCGACTCATCGAAATAGATCGTTGTCCGGAAATTTCCATTAGCCGTACTCATCTCCGCAATCGAATAGTTAGCACGACCTTGTTGCGGTGTACTGACGTGCACCACCTTGTAGCTCTTCACCGGATATTTTGTAAAAAAATCATTCATCACGGATACCGATCTATCGGCAGTAAATGTACCTTCCATCGTTGGCAGGGTAAGATCTACCGAACCCGCGAAGAATCCCTTCAATGCGGTGGCATTACTTTTTTGAAAAGCAGACGTTATTCCTTCCTGCTGGCTAAAAACCAAAACAGGCGAAATAAGCGCCCCAAGGAAAGCAACAAAAACAATAAGGTTTTTCATACTCGTTAAAACAATGTGGGACTAAAATAAGTTCTTTTCATTCATTTCCCTCAACCTGCTCCTATTGCCTGACAATCAGGACAATGCTCATGTAGTATCCATTAAAAGACATCAAACAGTTTCAATACCGAAAGTGAAACGGCAATCACCAGAATACCGTATGCAAATTTTGACGCCCAGGAAATCCTTCCCGCAATATGGGCCGAAAGCCACCCTCCAAGAAACTGTGCGCCTCCCATCACCAGCCCAATAAACCAGACCACCTGTCCCGTGATACTAAAAATCACTACCGCTAACAACGTGAACGAACCCACTGAAATTGCCTTGATCGCATTGGCTTCCAACATAGGTAATCGGGCAACGAGCACCAGTACCGCCAGGTAAAAGACACCCATCCCCATCTGAATGAATCCACCATAAAACCCAAGCGTCAACATCACCGGCCACACCAGCACCTTAGGTAATTGACTTTTTTGCGCTTTCTCAATAAGCCATCGCTCAGGCCTCACCAATACGACCACTAACATTAAAATCATCAGCCCCTTGAATACCCCCATAAACTGCGCATGAGTCACTTGTGTGGCTACAAACGTACCGATGATGGCCCCAATGATGACAGGAAGAATAAACTCCCAATGCGCAAATGGCTTAACGCTGGTATTCTTCCTGAAACCGGCAAATGCACCAAGTGAGTTCATCAACACCCCCACTCTGTTTGTTCCGTTCGCGATGTTGCCCTGAAACCCCAGCCACTCTGTCAGCAGCGTCAACGTAATGACTGATCCGTTGCCCGCGAGGGCATTGATGATGCCGGCGATGAACGCGCCACCAAACGCGATGGCCAGTTGATCAAAGGTCCAGTGCATCGGTCACCGGGACTTCTCCGGAAGGAATATTCTGACAAATCTCGATCAGCACCCCATTGGTTGATTTTGGATGCAGGAAACAAACCCACTTATTGTCGGCCCCTTTCGTTGGTTCTTCCATGAGCAATTGAAATCCTTCATCTTTCAATCGTTGCATTTCACGGCGAATATCGGGGACCTCAAAAGCGATGTGATGTATGCCTTCACCTTTCTTTTCAATATACTTGAATATGGGGCTCTCTTCATTCGTTGCTTCCAGCAATTCAATTTTTGCTTCTCCTGCTTTAAAAAAGGAAGTGATGACTCCCTGGGAGGACACCTCTTCCTCCTTATAGGGCGGAGTATTTAACAATCGCTCAAAAAGCGGATTACTGACCGCCAGCGACCTGACCGCAATCCCAATGTGTTCAACGGTATACATATGCAATTGATTATGAAATATATATTCGGCAAATTAATTATATTTTTGTGGTTTGCTATGCAAACAAATCCTTGAATCATTCGCATCACGACATGAACATGAAAAAATTTCTTTACGCCTTCTGTCTCTCCATTTCCCTCATCAGCATGCTGCCTTCGCTCAAGGCACAAGACTATCTCATTGAATCCACTTTCCTGGGTAGCCGATCTAAATTTGAACTCCTGGTGTTATTTGGTCAGCCCGTAGATTACGACATTGATCTTTTCAGAGTTCGCTACGAAACGATTGGATCTGACTTTCTGCCGGATACTGCTTCCGGACTGCTTGTGATTCCTCAGGTTCCCGCAGGCACCCAATTGCCAATGGTATTGTATGAACATGGCACCACCAATGGCCCTACAGATGTACCTTCTCAGCTGCGTGGTGGTTTTGAGGTAGCGATGGCTTATGCCGCATTTGGATTTGTCACAGCAGCTCCTGATTACCTCGGCCTCGGTGACTCACGCGGCTTTCATCCATATGTGCATGCCGCTACTGAAACTTCCGCATCGTTGGATATGCTCAATGCCAGCCTGGAGTATCTGGATCTCAACGAACCCGAATGGGATCCAAATTTCCTGTTTGTTGCAGGATATTCACAAGGTGGTCATGCCTCCATGGCCGTGCATAAGGAAATTGAAGATTTCTGGTCCTTTGTTTATCCTGTCACGGCCGCCACACACATGTCAGGCCCGTATAGCATTTCAGGCGTGATGAAAGATATAATCCTGAGTGATGAATCGTATAGCGAACCTGCATACATCGCGTATATCGTACTGGGATATGAGACTGTCTATGGCAATATCTTTAATGAAATCACGGATATCTTTAAAGAGCCTTATGCAACGAGCATCAATAATTTTTACAATGGAACCATCAACCTGGATGCGCTCAATACTCAATTACTCGCGGAACTTGCCCTTGGAGGAAATACCATTACAAAGCGCATGTTACAGGATAGCATTGTGGATGCATTAGCCAATCAACCTAATCACCCGATCAATATTGCACTGGCGGACAATGATACCTACCAGTGGGCGCCAGTGGCCCCAACACGGCTCTATTACTGCGGCAATGATGAACAGGTACCATTTGAAAACTCCATCGTGGCTGAAGAAACGATGCAATCCCTTGGCGCTGCTGACCTGGAGGCCATCAACCTTAATCCAGCCTTCAACCATGGTCAATGTGTATTTCCAGCCATTCTCAGTTCCATAGATTTCTTCCTCTCATTTGTCAATCCTTCCGCGACGCACCAACCGCTCGCCGATGCCGCACCCTTGTTTATTTTCCCTAACCCGGCTGGCGAGGCCATCACCCTTGCGGTGGACGATGTGCAGGAAGGCGTTCAATATGAAATCTATGATGCTTACGGCCAATTGGCGGGTCATGGATTGACCTATTTAAACATCATTTCCACAAACCAATTACCTGGTGGATTATATACCATCGTATGTACCACATCAGGCAAATCCAGTGTCGGAAGGTTCGTTAAACTATGAGCATTCGAATAGATCATTTTGAGGAGGACATCCACATGCTCATTGCGGAACGTGGAAAGGAATATTATGATGCCCACCAGGTCCGGCAACTCCAGGAGACCAACCAGGGTTGGTCCGCGGTCATTGAAGGCTCTGAAACCTATGATGTATTACTGGAAGGTCACGATGTGATCCATTCCTGGCATTGCACCTGCCCCTTTGAGCATGGACCGGTATGCAAGCATATCGCAGCGGTCTTTTATGCGGTTAGGGACCAGATTGAGACTAACCGTGCCAATGCCAGCGGTGAATTGGACAGATGGATTGAAGATGCGGACGCAGATACGCTCCGACGGATTTTAAAATCGGAGATCAGGCAGAACAAAGACACCCGCGCTTCGATCTATTCCATGATGAAATACAAGGAAATCAAATAGGAGCGTTCGATAAAGTCTACCCGATTGGATCATAGATATCATCGTAAATAACCAGGTGAGATGAAAACAAAAGCTGAGATCGTCAATAATTGGTTGCCCCGGTACACCGGCATGCCCCTGGATCATTTTAATAAATACATCCTGCTGGTCAACTTCTCACACTACGTTGATGTCTTTGCAGAAAAATTCAATGTCGAAGTGTATGGTCGCGGACTTTCCATGCAGTGTGCGTCCGCCGAAAATATCACCATTATCAATTTCGGCATGGGGAGTGCCAATGCAGCCACCATCATGGATTTATTGATGGCGATCAAACCAAAAGCCTGTTTATTCCTGGGCAAATGCGGCGGACTCAAGCAAAAGAAAAATAAAGTCGGCGATCTGATACTTCCGATTGCCGCGATTCGGGGTGAGGGAACATCAAATGATTATTTTCCATCCGAAGTTCCAGCCTTACCTTCATTTGCCTTGCAAAAGGCGATCTCCACGACCGTCCGGGATTATGCCAAAGACTATTGGACGGGCTCGGTGTATACGACCAACCGACGAGTGTGGGAGTTTGATCTGAAGTTTAAAAAATACCTCAACAAGATCAGGGCCATCGCCATTGATATGGAAACGGCCACGTTATTTAGTGTCGGTTTTCATAATGGCATACCTACCGGTGCACTGCTATTGGTTTCAGATATGCCCATGGTACCCGAGGGTGTGAAGACCACGCACAGTGATGTTACTGTGACCAGCACCTTTGCAAGTACCCACCTGGATATAGGGGTGGACTCGCTCAGGCAATTGATCCACAATAAACTGACGGTAAAACACCTGAAGTTTTAAGAGGGCTGAATAAACCGTTATGATCGGGGCCCTTGGTAAGATCAGAAGAAGTAAAACACCTGAAGTTTTAAGAGGGCTGAATAAACCCTTTTATAAAAAGGTTTTATTCCTTTGGCTTTCCTTCATCCACTTCCGTTGCCTCTTCATGTTTTTCCTTTCCAAGATAGGTGGGAAGTTCCATGCCGGCCATATTGAACAATTCACCAAGAGGCGGAACGGATTTATAGAGACTGGAAATAAATCTCGAAGTATTATTTCCATTTCCTTCTTGTCCTCCGCCTTCCCAAACGGTTACCTTATCAATCTTTATATTCTTGATGGCGTCCACTTGCGTTTTCACGAGTTCAGGAAGTTTATCTGCGATCAGCAATAACACAGCATCGCGTGGATTGCCCCCCACTGCCTTGACGATTTCATCAAAACCATCTGCTTGTTTCTGTAAGACCTCATACAAACCTTTGGCTTCAGCTTCACGTTGCATAAAGACTGCATCTGCAAGACCGCGGGCCACCAGCCTTGTTTTTTCGGCTTCAGCTTCCGCATCAATTTCTATCCGACGTTTTGCGATTTCCGCCTGAACAATAATATCGGCTTCTCTGGATGCTTTTTCTCTCGCGGCGCGCGCCAATTCGGCTTCCTTTTCCGCGAGATAAGCTTCCTGCAATGAATTGGCGGCCTGGATTTTTTCAGCAGCGGTGGCTTTTCTTAATGCCTCAGCTTCTTTTAGTCTGCGCTCGGCATTAGAGATCGCAATCCGGACTGCGGCTTCATTTTCTCCATTCGTGGCATTGGCCTGGGCCTCAGCTTCACCCACTTTGGCAATGGCATCGGCAGCACTGACGGAAATACGTTTTTCCTTATTGGCATTAGCTTCCCCGATACTCCCATCCCTATTCTTTTCCGCCACACTTTGTTTCGCATCATTGATGGCTTTAGCTGCGGCTTCTTTACCGAGTGCTTCGATGTATCCGCTTTCATCCTGGATATCGGTGACATTGACGTTGATCAGGGTGAGCCCGATTTTCTTCAACTCACTGCCCACATTTGAACTCACATTCGTGAGGAATTTATCCCTGTCTGAATTGATTTCTTCTATATCCATGGTGGCGACTACCAAACGGAGCTGTCCGAAGATGATGTCTTTGGACGTCTCCCTTACTTCGTCCGGCGTTTTCCCGAGTAAGCGTTCGGCAGCGACTTCCATGACACCAGGCTCATTACTCACGGCTACTGTAAAACGCGAAGGAACACTGACCCGGATATTCTGGCGGGACAATGCGCCTCTGAGATCCACATCTATGCTGATCGGGGTGAGGTCAAGGAATTGATAATCCTGAATGACCGGCCAGATAAACGCGGCACCACCCGCAAGACATTTGGAGGATTGTCCGGTGCCCGTTTTTCCATAGATGACCAGTACCTTATCTGAAGGGCAACGCTTATACCTGGAGACAAACCATAACAACATGATAAATACCAAACCGATCAAACCGGCGGCAAGGACAACAAAAGAACTGGACATATCCATAAATCGTTGATTTAAGTTGAGGTGATGAAAGAACCAGGCACAGGTCCTGGTCATATACTATGTTAATCGTTTATTTATTGTTGCTGGCTCCAGCGTTTCGAGTACCTCTACCCTGAGTACATTTTGATCCAGTATCTCGACCACCTTGACCTGGGTGCCTGTTTTCAATCCATCTCCCTGTGTCACAGCATCCATTTCGCGTATCGTACCACCGATCTTGATATGAATTTTGCCCTGACCATTTTGAAAACCGGGCACAGGAAGATAAACTTCTCCAGCCTGATCAAGGGCATCATTAATATTGAGTGTGCCCGATTGTTCGAGTTGTGCAAATTTGAAAATCAAATAAGCGACCAGGAACATCGCCGTCAGCCCTACAGCTGAAGCCATGCCTACTGCGACTAAAACATTCAATTGATTATGCAGCGCCAACACGCCGGTCCATCCGAAGAAAGTAAAAAAAGCAATTATACTTCTCAGCGATAGTGCTGAAAACTCATGTTCGGCATTTTCGAGATCGAGGCCATGGTCTAAACCTTCGGGGCTATCTGTGTCTAATCCAATGATCAATAAGACGAACTGGATTAAGAAAAGCACAGAAAACACAATCGCGATAAACCAAAACACCTGGTGCGCCGGAGACAACGCATCCCACCATTGATTGATGGCCATCAAATTCATCATATCACGTTTACAAAAAGGTTAACACAGGCAGGCGATCAAAGATTCTTCCTTTTAGACCAACACCTTGAATCTATCTATCACGTAAGGTAATACAGGGGATGGAAACCATTGGTAAAAATTGGCTTAATTTTGCCCCTTCAACAGCAACCAACCAACGTGGACGTCAAACTATTCAGCGGAAAATATTCGGGCTATCTGGCCGAGCGGATTGCAGACTATTACGGGTACTCCCTCGGCAAATATGATTTGCAGAAATTCAGTGACGGGGAGATGCAGCCCATTATCGAAGAGTCCGTCCGGGGTTCCTATGTGTTTTTTATTCAATCGACTCCTGCCCCTGCGGATAATTTATTGGAACTCTTGCTGTTGATTGATACGGCCCGCAGGGCATCTGCAGAATATATCACCGCTGTGATCCCTTACTTTGGCTATGCCCGCCAGGATCGCAAAGACAAACCCAGGGTGCCTATTTCCGCCAAGCTCATAGCCAACCTCATCGAAGCTGCAGGAGCCAACCGGATCATGACGATGGATCTTCACGCTGACCAGATCCAGGGATTTTTTGACATTCCGCTTGATCACCTCAGGAGTAATGCCATTTTTGTCCCTTACCTCGAAGGACTTGATAAAGAGTCAGTTGTCTTTGCATCTCCGGATGTTGGCGGTGTCAAGCGTGCCCGTAATTATGCCAATCATTTCCAGTGTGACCTGGTGATCTGTGATAAATACAGGCGTAAAGCCAATGAGGTGGCGGCTTTAACGGTGATTGGGGATGTGGTAGGTAAGGATGTGATCCTGGTGGATGACATGGCAGATACTGCCGGGACGTTGTGTAAAGCGGCAGATGCGTTGGTGCAGAAAGGGGCGAACAGTGTGCGGGCGATTTGCACCCATGCGGTGTTGTCGGGAAAAGCATATGAGAATATTGAAAACTCCCAATTAACGGAGCTGATCGTGACGGATACCTTGCCGTTGAGGCGGCCCTCTCCCAAGATTAAGGTGTTGTCCTCGGCTAAATTGTTTGCCCATGCGATCAGGAATACGCATGAGCACCGGTCGATTTCGGCGTTGTTTTTGGGGGATTAATAAATATGCATTTGTAAAATGCTGTTTATGTTTGTTTTATGCATAAAACAAACATTTATACATTATTTATCTATTGGTTTATCCCCGATCCTATATCCCGTTGGGCCAAGGTTTCTAAAATTTTCACTCCGGCTTCCTAGTTTTATCTGAAAACCATACCTTTGCGTCCCCTATGATAAAAGGGCAA
>CAZYHJ010000095.1:0-12812 GCA_964646645.1 uncultured Saprospiraceae bacterium
ATGCAACAGTAAGTGGAGGATGCCCTCAGGAATTTACCATTAATCGTACCTGGATTGCGACAGATGATTGTGGCAATACAGGCACTTGTCTTCAAGTGATTACGATTGATGATAGCCAGGCACCATCTATCAATTGCCCGCCAAATGTTACTATTCAATGTACAGCAAGCACCTTGCCTGCTAACACGGGTAATCCAACAGGTACAGACAATTGCGATGGCAGCCCTGCTTTCACATTCCTGGATGCAACTGTTGCCGGCGCATGTCCTCAGGAACGGACGATAAACCGTACATGGACCGCCACGGATGATTGTGGTAATACCAGTACCTGCTTGCAGGTCATTGTAGTCGATGATAGCGTACCACCAACTATTACATGTCCTGCCAATATTACAATAGAATGTACGGCCAGTACATTACCTGCCAATACAGGTAATCCAACTGGTACTGATAACTGCGATGGAACTCCGACATTTAATTTTAGTGACAATACAGTCGCAGGATCATGCCCCCAGGAGTATACGATCAACCGTACCTGGACCGCCACAGATGATTGTGGCAATTCAACAGCTTGTGTTCAGACGATAAGTGTTCAGGACAATACACCTCCGGTGATTACATGTCCTGCCAATATAACAGTACAATGTGGTGAAAGCACAATGTCCGGCAACACCGGAATGGCTACCGCCACGGATTGTGATCCTACCCCGACCATCGGATTCAGTGATTCGACCGTTGGTGGCGGATGCCCACAAGAGTACACGATCACACGTACCTGGACTGCCATTGACGATTGCGGCAACAGCAGCACATGTACTCAAACAATAGTGGTGGATGACAGCACACCTCCAGTAATTAGCTGTCCACCTAATGTTACCATCCAGTGTACAGCAAGCACCGCGCCCGGTAACACAGGTTCGGCAACAGCCACAGACTGTGATCTGACTCCGACCATCACCTCTGTTGATAATATAGTAGGCGGTGGATGTCCTCAGGAATATACCATCACCCGTACCTGGACCGCAACCGATGATTGCGGTAATAGCAGTACATGCACTCAAACTATCGTGGTGGATGACAGCACGCCCCCATCTATTGTATGTCCTCCAAACGTTACCCTGGAATGTACAGACAGCACTGCTCCAGGAAGCACAGGAACTGCCACAGCTTCAGATACCTGCGATCCTTCTCCTGCAGTTAATTTCAGTGATTCCTCAGCCGGAGGTTCATGTCCTCAAGGGGGTGTGATCACCCGTACCTGGACCGCCACGGATGATTGCGGCAATTCAAGCACCTGTACGCAGATATTAACTATAGATGATAATACGCCTCCATCCATTATATGCCCGCCTGATGTGACCATAGAATGTACATCAAGCACGGCACCTGCTACAACCGGTAATGCGACAGCTTCAGATATCTGTGATCCTGCACCGGGTGTAACCTTTACGGACGCAGTAGCAGGAGGCGCATGTCCGCAGGAAAGTACCATCACACGTACATGGATAGCCACTGACGCATGTGGAAATACCAATACCTGCATTCAAGTGATCACAGTGGATGATAGTGTGGCTCCATCAATTTCGTGTCCCGCCAACGTTACGATACAGTGCGGCGCCAATACATTGCCTGCAGCAACAGGAAATGCTACCGCAACGGACAACTGCGACGGTACGCCTACCATTGACTTCTCTGACTCCACAGCGGGTGGTGGATGCCCACAAGAATCTACGATTACGCGTACCTGGACGGCCACAGATGATTGCGGCAACGTCAGTACATGCACCCAAATCATTGTTGTAGATGACAGTACACCTCCTGTTATTTCATGCCCCGCTAACGTAACCATACAATGTAATACAAGTACGGATCCTGCAGCTACAGGTTCTGCCACTGCCACCGATTGCGATCCTACTCCGACAATCGCGTTTACGGATAACACAGTAGCAGGTGGTTGCCCGCAGGAATTTACGATTACACGTACCTGGACCGCGACGGATGATTGCGGCAATACCAGTACCTGTACACAAACCATAGTGGTGGATGATAGCACAGCCCCTTCAATCACTTGTCCGCCAAACATTACGATTCAATGTACGGCCAGTACATTGCCTGCAAACACAGGAAATCCAACTGGTTCAGACAACTGTGACGGATCTCCTGCATTCACCTTTGTGGATTCTTCAGTAGGCGGTGCTTGTCCCCAGGAAAGCACAATCACGCGTACCTGGACCGCGACGGATGATTGCGGCAATACCAGTACCTGTACGCAGATTATCGTTGTGGATGACAGTGCTGCACCGTCTATCACCTGTCCCGCAAATATTACGATCGCATGTAACACCAGTACATTGCCTCCTGCAACCGGCAATGCCACGGCCTCCGATAATTGTGATGCCATACCGACCGTCAACTTCACCGATGTATCTGTCGGTGGACAGTGCCCACAAGAAGGTACGATTACCCGTACCTGGACCGCCACGGACGATTGCGGCAACAGTACCGCATGCGTTCAGGTGATTACGATCGAGGATAATATCCCACCGATAGCCTTATGCCAGAATATCACCATTGACTTTGCCTCCGGCACTGAAGTAACCATCCTTCCAAGTCAAATCGATAATGGAAGTAATGACAACTGCAGCGCAGTCACCTTGACGCTTTCTCAGACCGTATTCACATGTGATCAGTTTATAGGGAACACATCCATTCCTGTCACCCTGACCGTAACCGATGCGTGTGGTAATTCATCCACATGTATTGCACAGGTATCTGGTATAGGGGGGCTCCTGGAAATCAACTGTCCTCAGGATATCACGGTTCACTTGGGCCCGGGTGAGTGTACAGCATTTATCAATTACACCGTAACTGCGGATGCGATTTGCGGTGGAACACCCGTGTTGATGCAAACGGATAATTCAGGATATACCTCAGGTGATGCCTTCCCGATTGGTACGACGATCCAGACCTGGATTGCCACCAATATGTCAGATACAGCGGAATGTTCATTCCTCATCAATGTCATCGAGTATGATGGCCCGATTGTGTTGGGATGTAATGATACCATCAATGTAGGTGTAGACAATAATTGCGAAGTACACATCTTTGCTGACATGATCCTCGAAGGCGATCAGTACGGATGTTATGATGATTATATTATCACGATTGAAGACGTAGGCACCGATACAGGTTGGATTGTATTTCCTGCCATTGAGTTGCTAAATGGTTGTTATAATGTCACCATCACCGATCCGGACAATGGAAATTCTTGCTGGGGCGTGGTGTGCATTGAAGATAAAACACCTCCGCAGATCATCTGTGCATGTCCTCCGGGTCAGGATGGTGCTGACACTTGTCAAATCTCCTGCCTTGAAGTAGATCTGCTGGCTAATGGTAATATTCCACTTCATCTCTATCCTCAGATCATTGAAAATTGCGGATACACCCTTGAAGTCGCGGATATCGATGTGGATGATCAAGGTTGCGGTGATGGCACTGTCGTAGTCACATGGTTAGTGACAGATGTAAGTGGCTATACCGCCTCTTGCCAGCAGGAATTTGAGATCCTCCCACTTTCACCGGACAGCCTCGTCTTCCCTCCAAACTATGAAGGGCCTTGCGGCTCAAGCAGTGATCCGGATGTCACCGGATGGCCTCAGATAGGTGGATATGATCTCACAGATGAAGAAGGCCTTTGCAATCTCTTTATGGGATATTGGGATAAACCACTTCTTGATTGTGGCGGTGGATCTAAAATCCTGCGTACCTGGACCGTGCTGGATTGGTGTACACAGGAATTGATCGAAGCGCAACAAATCATTAAGCTCAGCGATACACAAGGACCTGAACTCATTTGTCCTGCTGACCTCAGCGTGGGAACAGACTTCTGGTACTGTCATGCGAATGTCAGCGTACCTAAACCCATTGCCCACGATGAGTGCAGTGACATCGTCAGCTACGCCCTCACGTCAAGCGCAGGCACTGTTGCTCAGTTCGGAAACAATTTTGTCATCAATGGCCTCGAGCTGGGTACTCATTTCGTCACCTGGACGGTAACCGACCTGTGCGGCAATAGTTCCACTTGCTCATTTACGATTACGGTCGTAGATGACGTAGTGCCGGTAGTCAGTTGTGACCACCATACTATCGTTGGTCTGACCAATGATGGTCCGAGCGGAATCACCCTTGTACCCGCATCCGTGTTTGATGATGGAAGTTATGATAATTGCGGACCGGTGACCTTCAGGGCCCGCCGTATGGATAGTTGTATTGATTTTGACTGGACCACCTGGGGATCTTGTGTAGATGATATCCCTAATGGACATGTCAATGGATATGATGAAGGTACCATTTTCAGTCCTTGCGTACCATTTGCTTGTTGCGACGTTCCACGCTCCGGTTCAAGGATGCAGGATTCCGTCATCATGGTTCAACTTGAAGTAACTGACCTTGCAGGAAATAGAAATTACTGTATGGTTGAAGTTGAAGTACAGGATAAGATCGCTCCTTTTGTGGAGTGTCCTCCAGACATCTATGTAAGCTGCGATTATTGGTTTGCCGTAGAGGAAGGAGTGTATCGTGATGCCGCAGGCAACTATAATGGTAACCTCGATGAGGATCCTTTAAGCCGCATCTTTGGAAATATGTTTGATGCATTGGCCAATAATGACGATGAATCTGTGCGCCAGCCTATCATCATCAATGATCCGGGCAATACAGAATATCCTCAGCCATATGTGTGGGGTTACGACGGATGGTCCGATGACAACTGCTTGTCAGACCTCGAAGTAAGAGTACGTGTATACGATGATTGTTCAGGCGATGACCTGCCAGGCAATGCCCCTCCGGGAGCCGTTAAACTGGTTGAAAGGCGCTTTACCATCAGAGATAGTAATCAGGGATTCAGTCCTTCAATTTGTACACAGCGTATTTGGGTGGTAGACTTTAATCCATTCTATATCACTGATACCAACTGTAATAACAACAATCCAAATGACGGCGTACGCTGGCCATGTGATGTGTTGATTACAGATTGTCCTGATGATATTTCGAGCACCGGCGAACCACAAATCTTTGATGATGCGTGCAGCCTCATTGGAGTGACGTATGAAGATACCCGCTTCGAATTTGCTGAAGGTGCTTGCTATAAGATACTTCGTGATTGGAAAGTTATTGACTGGTGCCAGTATAATCCAGCTACAGGTTACGGCCTCTGGAGCTATACCCAGGTGATCAAGGTTAAGGACGAGGAACCTGCTACATTCCTAAACTGCCCGGATGAACCGGTAACATTGTGTGTAGCGGATCCAGGTATCAGATTGCCGGCCACCAACCAGGCCTTCCTGGGTGAAAACGATCCGAACGCCAGCAGCTGCAGCGTACATGCCACCATGATTCAACGTGTGAGAGAGGCATGCAACACCGAGGTAGCTTATGATGTCAAGATTTATCCATTCAATGGCACAGAGTTTATCCAGGTGATTCCACGCAGGGTAGTGCCTGTGGATGAAAACCATGAAGTGGACTTAGTCATGAATACCGAAGAAAGCGCCATTCAGGAAATACGTCGCAATGGACTTCCATACAACAGCCCATACTGTGGTGATTACCACCGCATCTTATGGAGCGTGGAAGATGGTTGCGGCAACTGGTCACATTGCGAATACCTCTTCAGGTTAGAGGATTGCAAACAGCCAAGCCCGGTTTGTATCAACGGACTGAGTACAGTGGTGATGCCGGTAGGTTGCCAGGTTACGCTTTGGGCAAAGGATTTCAACGCGTCAAGCTTTGATGATTGTACCTCCTCCGGTGATCTGCTATACAGTTTCAGCGGGGACAGCTATGAACCAAGCAGAACATTTAATGAAACGAATATTCCTGTCTTTGGCGTAGAAATCAGTATCCAGGTATGGGTAGCAGATGGCGGAACGGATCATAACTGCAACGGCGTCATCAGTTGGGATGAGCGTAACAAGGATTATTGTACCACCACTATTGTCTTTACGGACAACAGTGGGAATTGCGATCATACCGGAAGTGTAGTCTATGAAGGAGAAATCCTCACTTCAGAAAATGAACCCGTCGAAGCAGTCAATGTCTCGCTGATCAATAATAATCAAACGATTTACTCGATGACCACAGTAGAAAACGGACGTTATCTGCTGGAGGTACCCGAAATCGATGGACAACGTTACACTATTGTTCCAAAGCGTGAGGATGATGCCAGAAATGGCGTCAGCACCCTTGACCTGGTGAGGATTCAGAAACATCTTTTAGGTAAGGAGCTCTTTGATAATCCATATCAGTATATCGCCGCGGATGCCAATAATAACGAGCAGATCAGCGCGATTGACCTGATTGAGATCCGCAAGCTGATTCTGGGTATTTACACCTCATATCCATCCAATGAAAGCTGGAGGTTTGTGGATAAAAATTACCAGATGGCCAATCCTCAACATCCATGGCCGTTTGATGATGTGATCAACGTTCAATATGAAGGTCAGTCCGTCTTTGACCTCGACTTTATCGCGGTTAAGGTGGGTGATGTCAATAGTTCTGCAAAGGCCAATGCACACCATGTGCTTCCTCGTACCGAACATCCTGTGATGATTGTGACGATGGATGCGCCTGAAACTGTGAAAGCAGGTGAAGTGGTTGAAGTAGAGCTTTCATTGCCATACCGCGTTGCCGGATTCCAGTGGACGTTGGAAACCAATGGCCTTGAGTTTATGGATATCTCCAGTGAGGACTTACCGGTAGACAAGCAAAATGTGGGAGTACTGACAGGTGGAATGATCACGATGAGTTGGAACGATGCCCGGTTTGATCCACAGGGTCAGCAAGGTCCTGCTTCCATACGAATGAACTTTATCGCCAAACAGTCCGGTAGCCTGAGCGACATGATCAAGATGTCAGGAAAGGTGGCCAGAGCTGAAGCGTATACGTTCGGCGATGAAATTATGGACGTTCGCCTGGACGGAAGGACATCAGGACAGCCTTTAGACTTTGCGTTGTATCAGAATGAACCTAACCCGTGGAACCATTCCACCATCATCCATTTCGATTTACCTGAGGATGGATTGGTCAAACTGACCCTCTTTGATCTGACAGGTAAGATGATCAAGGTGATCGAGGAAGAATTCCAGGCGGGCCATCATGCCATGGAATTATCGAAAAAGGATATTAACGCACATGGCGTCCTCTATTACAGGCTTGATAGCGGCAATTACAGTGCGACTAAGAAAATGCTCCGTCTGGAGTAATGAAGATTTGGTAAAAACTTGATGATGACAAGGGCTCCGGACCATTCCGGGGCCCTTTGTTTTTATCTTTTGATAAAATCAGCCCTATTCTGCTTTCCGGCAGGATAAAAGATAAAATACACCTCACCAACCGAATGCATGCGAAGGAAATCGTTAATTTTGGGGACATATGTATGATATCATACTGAGTTTTATCACCGCCTTTTTATTGGTTTTTCTTGCGATCCCGAGCATTATCAATATTGCTAAGGTGAAGCACCTGTATGATGTGCCGGACCATCGTAAATCGCACGTGGAGGTGGTGCCTACCCTTGGCGGGGTGGCCATTTTTGCGGGAGTTATTTTTAGCATCATTCTATGGACACCCTTCGATGTTTTTGGGGACCTCCAGTATATCCTTTGCTCGTTTATTATCATTTTCCTGATTGGCGCCAAGGATGATATCCTGCCTATGTCCCCATATCGCAAGATGCTGGGCCAGATTTTTGCCTGTTTTATTCTGGTGTTTAAGGCCCAGGTAAGGTTGACCAGCCTCTATGGAATTTTTGGCATCTATGCCATCCCTGAGATCCCGTCCATTCTGCTGTCCATGTTTACGATCCTGGTCATCATCAATGCATTCAACCTGATTGACGGGATAAACGGCTTGACCGGCAGCCTGGCGACCTTGATTTCCATTACCCTGGGCACCTGGTTTTTTCTCATCGATCGGGTGGACCTGGCAATTATTGCGTTTTCTCTGGCAGGGGCCACTATTGCTTTCCTGAGGTATAATATTACCCCGGCCAAAATATTTATGGGGGACACAGGCTCGATGCTGATTGGCTTGATTTCAGCGATCCTGGTGATCGAATTTATTGAGGTGCATGCTGAAATCCAGGGATCTCCTTATGCCTTCAGAGCGGTTCCTGCCGTAGCTGTGGGAATCTTGATTTTGCCGCTTTTTGATACCCTCAGGGTATTTGTGGTCCGCATTCTGAAAGGAACCTCGCCCTTACACCCTGACCGCAGTCATATACACCATCTGCTTCTTGATGCCGGGCTTTCGCATATGCAGGCTACAATGGTGCTCCTGATAGTCAATGTAGCCTTTATCTTCTTTGTCGTTTTCTTTCAGGGTATAGGCAGCTTGTGGTTGTTGATCATCATCCTGGTGATGGCCTCCATATTGTCGTTTATTCCAGCTTGGATCATCAGGAATAGAAAAACTGCGGCCCCGCAAGAATAAAGACTCTTCCAGAGTTCTCATGCAGCGCATCAATAAAACAATCCCAGGCAAACGAAATTTTGGGCGAGCCGGATTATTCAACCACTTTGCGGAGCTTGATAATCTTCACCCAGTCCAGTACTTTAATCACCGGATAAAGCGGATCAAATTCAAATTTGCGGACAGCAAAATTGGCTCTGCCTCCAAATTTGTGATGATTGTTGTGCAAGCCTTCACCCAACATCAGCAAGTCAACCGGGAAAAGATTCCGGGATGTATCCTTGAGCTTAAAATTGATGTAGCCGATACTGTGCGCAAACCAGTTGATGATCATCCCATGGAACGGACCCATTACCGCATGAATGGCAATCAGCGGGAATAACCACCAGGGAGCATCTAAAAGGATATAGATGGCCACATAAATGGCTACCCAGATCAAACGCACAAAGGAATTAGTAGCAAAACGGTCAAAGCTGTGCCAATCAGGAAGGTCTTTTGTAAACTTTGCTTCAACCTGAACTTTCTCCGTTTCGATACCCATATAATTGTTGCGTGTGCGCCACATCATGGCAAACAGGTTGGGATCATATTTTGGCGAATGTGGATCCAATTCCGTATCCGCGTAGGCGTGATGCATGCGATGCATGATCGCATATACCCTGGGACTCAGGTAGGAAGAACCCTGGAAGATGAAGGAAAGGAAATAAAAGACTTTTTCCCATCCTTTTTTCATGGTAAACATCCGGTGTGCCGCATACCGGTGATTGAAAAATGATTGTGTAAACAACGATAGATACCAATGTGCACCTAAAACGGCTAAAACCCACATATTACTTTCTTTTTAAAAGAATTTCTGAAGATAGAGGCAAAGATATCCCATGCGAGCCGATTTCAAAATGCTAACTATGCAAAGAAATACCCTCCGGACATGAAAATTTACCTTCGCAGAATAAACCAGACTATCCGTTTTGAGGCAAACAACGAACGCGGACATAAAGTTTATATCGATGGCAGTAAACGATTTGGTGGGGAAGATTCGGCGCCTTCCCCGACAGAATACCTCCTGATGAGCCAGGCCGGATGCACCGCCATTGATGTCGTGGAACTTTTAAAAAAAATGCATCAGCCGCTGAGCCATATTGAACTTGAAGCCGAAGCCCAACAGGCACAGGACCGTGTACCCAAAGTATTTACACATATTCATATCCACTATAAGTTATTTGGTGCCATAAAACCCGAGAAGGCAGAAAAAGCCATCAGTCTTTCCCTTGAAAAATATTGCACAGTCAGTAAAATGATTGATCATATGGTCAGGATAACCCATAGTTTTGAAATCATTGACGATCAGGAGAATGAGATGGGGGATGAAGTACATGGCTAAAAAATGGAAATCATATGTACTGGGGAATTGATCTTGGAGGAACTAAAATTGAAGGCGTAGTCCTCTCTGCCATGGATGAGGATGCTGTGCTCACGCGACAGCGGATGAATACGGAGGCATCTTCAGGTTATGATCATATCCTTGATAACATCAGACGG
Organism: uncultured Saprospiraceae bacterium; assembly: GCA_964646645.1. GTDB lineage: Bacteria > Bacteroidota > Bacteroidia > Chitinophagales > Saprospiraceae > Opimibacter. The sequence goes on from CAZYHJ010000095.1 coordinate 10,009, forward strand.
TTGGTGCAATCCATGGCCGATGCCACAGGATCAACACCTGAGCGTATCGGGATCGGTACTCCAGGGACCCTGGATCCGGAAACAGGATTGCTTAAAAACAGCAATACCCTGTGTCTGAATCAAAAGCCGCTGAGGAATGAGTTGGAAGACCTGCTAGGTATTCCGGTGCGCATGGCCAATGATGCCAATTGTTTTGCGCTTGCCGAAAGTAAAATGGGCATAGTGGCCCGCCAGTATCCTGAAGCAAAAGTTGTTTTTGGAGTGATCATGGGTACAGGTGTTGGTGGAGGAGTAGTGGTGGATGGAAAATTAATTCATGGTCGCCACGGCATAGGAGGTGAATGGGGTCATATGTTCCTCGATGCATCCGGAGAAGATTGTTATTGTGGAAGACATGGTTGTGTGGAGACGATGATCTCAGGTCCGGCTTTACAGCGATTTTACTTTAGGTTGACCGGCAAAGAGAAAATGTTGGAAGATATATTATCCGATCTGACAGATTCGGCTGCATTGGAGACGAAACAGCGACTGGTGCATTTTTTTGGTAAAGCGCTTGGGCAAATTATCAATGTTCTTGACCCGGATGTCATCGTTCTCGGAGGAGGTCTGGGCAATATTGATTTCCTGTATACAGAGGGTAGGGAAGCCGTTACACAAAATATTTTCAACCCATCTTTGTCAACTCCGATCATCAGACCTGGTCTGGGAGATAGTGCCGGCGTTTTCGGTGCGGCGATGTTGGTCGCCTGAAACAAAGGAATACCATCTCATGGGGTTTCACTATCCTTGCTTAAATTGGATCCTCAATATGATCAGCACATCCCAACTCAAATTTGCCTATCCGGGCCAGCCTCCGGTAGCATATCCTGATTTTTCCTGCGGGAAAAACGAACATGCATTGATCCTTGGCCAATCAGGTACTGGGAAAACCACCCTGTTGCATCTGCTTGGCGGGATACTGTCGCCGGCCTCAGGACAAATCATGATCGGAGGTACACACCTCCATGATCTCAAGGGCCACGCACTGGATGCATTCAGAGGAAAACACATCGGAATTATTTTCCAGAAACCACATTTCATCCGTTCACTCAACGCCGTCGAAAATCTTCTGCTCACACAATCACTTGCTGGAAAGGAAGGCAATAAAACAGAAGCATTACGATTGATGAGTCATTTGGGCATCGGCCATAGAGCACATGCCGCCACCCACACGATGAGTATCGGCGAGCAACAACGACTGGCCATTGCCCGCGCATTGATCAATCAACCGGATATCATACTCGCCGATGAACCTTCATCCGCATTGGATGATCACAATTGCCAACAGATGATTGAACTCTTGCTGGGTGTGGCCAATGAGCATCAGGCCAACCTGATCGTAGTGACCCATGACAGCCGGATCAAGGATATGATCCAAAAGAAAATTGTGCTGAATTGAGACCTTTAGTGCCAAAGATCAATCAGCGTAAGAAAATGACCAGTTCCAATGAATAAATATTATTTCTACTCCCTATGAATATTCTCACCCTCAGCCGGAAAAACATCATGGCCAAACCGCTCAATACACTCATGAGTGTATTGCTGTTTGCCTTGAGTATAGGGCTGATCACCTTTCTGACCTTATTCAATCACCAGTTTAAAAAAGGCCTGGAAAGCAACCTGGCCGGAATCGACCTGGTGATCGGGGCAAAGGGAAGTCCGCTTCAGCTCATTCTCAACAGCATGTATCACATCGATGCACCTACCGGGAACATTCCGATCAGCGAAGCAGGACCTTTTCTCAACCCCGCCCATCCATTATTGAAATTCTCAGTACCATTGTCGCTTGGGGACAGCTATGGCGCATTCCGGATTGTCGGGGCGCCACCTTCCATTTTCAGATTGTACGGGGCCACGCAAGTCGAAGGACAGATCTACAAGGCAGATTTTGACGTGGTGATTGGTTCCGCCGTCGCACGCAAACAACATATGCATGTCGGAGATGAATTTTTTTCCACCCATGGCCTGGAAGAAAATCCTGATCTCGCGCATGATCATGCCGCACCGTTTAAGGTCACAGGTATATTGCAGTCTACCGGAACGGTATTGGATCAGTTGATTCTCTGCACGCCTCAAACGGTGTGGAAGGTGCATGAACATGATTCCACAACAACGGAATCTGGTGATGCACATGAAGGTCATGACCATGCGTCAGGGAAGCATGAGCATCATACAGCACCTGTGATCAGCATTGACACCATCGAATGTGCCATGCTCACGGATTCTATATTGTTGCAACTGCGTTCCAATTCCGAAAAAGAAATTACCAGCATCCTCGTCAAATTTCGCAGCCGCACCAACATTCAGGCACTCAATCTATTGCGCAACATTAATGCGAATACCGGGCTCATGGCCGCTTCACCCGCCCTGGAGATCAACAGACTCTACAGCATGATGGGGAGCGGAACAGAAGCCCTGAGTTATATTGCTTTACTGATTGCCATCGTGGCGGCCATCAGTATTTTTATTTCCCTCTATACGTCACTTCGTGAACGCAGGTATGAAATGGCTTTACTGCGTGTGGGAGGTGCAGGACCATCAAAACTTTTCCAGATGATCATTGCCGAAGGGTTGTGGATCGCATTGATTGGGTTGATCCTGGGTTTGTTGCTGGGACATGCAGGCATGCAGTTGGCGGGCGGTATACTGGAGAAAGGCTATAAGTATCAGTTTACCGGATTGATATGGACACCGGAAGAGATTTGGATTATTGGAGGTGCGATCTTTGTCGGTTTGTTAGCCGCTATTATTCCTGCCATTCAAGG
>CAZYHJ010000096.1:0-12676 GCA_964646645.1 uncultured Saprospiraceae bacterium
CGAGCGGGAAGTAGTGCGACGTCGCCAGCGCGCCGCCCATCATCTGGCCCATCGCACCGGCGGGAGCGAGCAGGGCCAGGACGAGCGCGGGGAGGATCCTCATGCGATTTCCTTTCGTGGGGAGACGGCGCACTCGAGGCACGCCATGGGGTGATTCTGTGGAGCGGGGAGCCGCGCTGGTTGATATGGCGCAAGAACCGGCCCGCTATAGAGGTGCGGATTCGCGAATCCTGCCTCGCGTCCCTCGCCGGATGACGACGACATTACTTTCGTGTCATGAAACGCGCCCCGCACGGAACGCGGGCGACGGCCCTCACGGGCGCGCCGGCGTCTCGAGCCGGACCCGGCGCAGCCGGAGCGCGTTGCCGACCACCGACACCGAGGAAAGGCTCATGGCCGCCGCAGCGAAAATCGGCGACACGAGGATGCCGAGGAAGGGGTAGAGCACGCCGGCCGCGACCGGCACGCCGGCGGCGTTGTAAACGAGCGCGAAGAAGAGGTTCTGCTTGATGTTTCGCATCGTGGCGCGCGCGAGCCTCCGGGCCCGCACGATGCCGTCGAGATTGCCCTTCACGAGCGTGAAGCCGGCGCTCTCGATCGCCACGTCCGCGCCGGTGCCCATCGCGATGCCGACATCGGCCTGCGCGAGCGCGGGCGCATCGTTGACACCGTCGCCCGCCATGGCCACCTTCCGGCCTTCGGACTGCAACTCCTGGATGATGCGCGCCTTGTCTTGCGGCAGGACGTCGGCTCGGATCTCGTCGATGCCCAGCCGTCCCGCCACGGCACGCGCGGTCCGCTCGTTGTCGCCGGTGGCCATGATGATGCGGAACCCCTCCGCATGCAGGGCCTTGATCGCCGCGGGTGTCGTTTCCTTCACCGGGTCGGCCACGCTCACGAGCCCGGCGATCGCGCCTTCGAGCACGACGAACATCACCGTCTCGCCCTGGTCGCGGCGGTCGTTGGCGACCTGCGCGAGGCCTGCGCCGTCAAGGCCGAGATCCTCGATGAGCTTCGCGTTGCCCAAGGCAACCTTTCGGCCGTTCACCACGCCCGTCACGCCCTTGCCCGTCACGGCCTCGAAGTCATCGGCCTTGAAGAGCTCGACGCCGCGCTCTTCCGCGCCGCTCACGATGGCCTCGGCAAGCGGATGCTCAGAGCCGCGCTCCAGGCTCGCGGCGAGCTGGAGGACTTCCGCCTCGTCGTGCCCGCCCTGCGGCAGGACGGCGACGAGCTTGGGCTTGCCGACCGTGAGCGTCCCCGTCTTGTCCACGATCAGGGTATCGACCTTCGCGAATCGCTCCAGCGCCTCGGCGTTTTTGATGAGGACCCCCGCCTGGGCGCCCCGGCCGGTGGCGGTCATGATCGACATCGGCGTCGCGAGGCCCAGCGCACAGGGACAGGCGATGATCAGCACCGCCACCGCGGAGACCAGCGCGTAGGCGAGCGCCGGCGCAGGTCCCCAGGCTGCCCACGCAATGAACGACACGACCGCGATGGCGATCACGACCGGCACGAACAGGCCGGCCACCTGGTCGGCGAACTTCTGGATCGGGGCACGGCTGCGCTGGGCATTGGCGACCATCTCGACGATCTGGCTCAGCATCGTGTCGGCGCCGACCCGCCGGGCCTCGATCACGAGGCTGCCGGTGCCGTTGATCGTGGCTCCCGTGACCGCGTCGCCGGCTACCTTCTCGACCGGGACCGGTTCCCCCGTGATCATGGATTCGTCGATCGAGGAACGGCCCTCGACGACTTCGCCGTCGACCGGCACCTTGTCGCCCGGGCGCACGCGCAACTTGTCCCCGACCTTCACCTCCTCCAGCGGCATCTCGGTTTCGGAGCCGTCCGGGCGGATCACGCGCGCCGTCTTCGGGGCAAGGTCGAGCAGCGCGCGGATCGCGGAACCCGTGCGCTCGCGCGCGCCGAGTTCCATCACCTGCCCCAGCAGGACCAGGACCACGATCACGGCGCCCGCCTCGAAGTACACGCCGACGTGTCCCTGGGCGTCGCGGAAGCCGCTCGGGAAGATCCCCGGCGCGAGCACGGCGACCAGGCTGAAAAGGTATGCCGCTCCCACGCCCATGGCGATCAGCGTGAACATGTTGAGGCTGCGATTCACGACCGAATTCACGCCGCGGACGAAGAACGGCCAGCCCGCCCACAGGATGACGGGCGTGCCGAGCACGAGCTCGGCCCACAATGCGGCGCGCTCCCCGAGCGCCTCGCGCAGGAACCCCAGGCCGACGAAGGGCCCCATCGTGAGCGCGAGGAGAGGCAGCGTGAGCGCGGTCCCGATCCAGAACCGGCGCTTGAAGTCGACGAGTTCCGGGTTCGGGCCCTCGTCCGCCGCGGGAACTCCCATGGGCTCGAGCGCCATGCCGCACAGCGGGCATTCTCCCGGCGCGTCCCTCACGATCTCCGGGTGCATCGGGCACGTGTAGCGGGTGCCCTTCGGCGCGGCAGGAGCCGGCGACTTCTGCGTGCCCTGCACGTAGTGGGCGGGATCCGCCGTGAACTTGTCGTGGCATTTCCGCGAGCAGAAATGGTAGGTCTTCCCGCCGTGCTCCACGCTCGGCTTGCCGGCGCCGAGGGGTACGGTCATGCCGCAGACGGGATCCTTCGCGCTCGAGGCGCCAGCCGCTGCGGGATCGTGGCCGTCGTGGTCCGCGTGCGATTCGTGTCCGTGCGCCGAATGATTGTGGCCCTCGCCGTGTGGGCCGCCGCCGTGTTCCCTGGGGGTCGGGCTGTCCTTCATGATGGTCCTTTCCGGAATCTCGACTTCATTGTGGGGCCGAGTCCCGCTTCCAGCGCGGCAGGAAGGCGGGTGTTCGACTCGCGTAGCGGTTCCATGCTTCACCGTAGGTCGCCGCCGCTTCCGCCTCCTCGCGGCGGGCCAGGCGCACGTAGACGACCACGAGGATCGGGAACATGGCGAGCGTGACGAGCGTCGGCCACTGGAGCAGGAACCCCGCCATGATGGCGATGAAGCCCGCGTATTGGGGGTGGCGAATCCGCGCGTAGGGCCCCGTCGTGGCGAGCTGGCCGCTTGCCTGCGCCGCATAGAGCACTCGCCAGGCCGACGCGAGCAGCCAGAATCCGCCGGCGATGAACGCGCTCGACAGCAGGTGGAAAGGCCCGAAATGCGGGTTCGAGCGCCAGCCGAACATCACCTCGAGCAGGTGGCCGGAGTCGTGGGCGAGGAAGTCCACGCCGGGAAACGTCCGGCCGAGCCAGCCCGAGAGCAGGTAGATCGTGAGCGGAAAGCCGTACATCTCCGTGAAGAGCGCGACGATGAAGCCCGAGTACAGGCCCAGCGTGCGCCAGTCCCGCCCCGTGCGCGGCTTGAAGAAGCTCGCCGCGAAGATGATGAAGACGGCCGAGTTGACCGCGACGAGCGTCCAGAGACCGTAGTCGGAGGCGGCGCCGGTCATGGCTCGCTCCCGTCCCTGCGTCCTTCCGGGGCGTCCGGGGCATTGCCGTGGCCGCCATGGCTGCCGTGCATGAAGAAGTGCATGAGCGGGCAGGCGAGCAGGATGAGCCACGGCAACCACTCCACCACGTGGGCCCGGTGCTCCAGCACGAAGAGGATCACGACGAATGCGGCGAAGCCGCCGAAAACCCACCAGGCGCGTCCGAACGCCTTGCTTCCGGCTTGTGCCGGTCGCGCCTGCCTGGGGGATTGATCGTGGGTATGCATAACGGTCTCCTGGTCGGGGTCGATCATCGCGTTCGGCTCCGGGTCACGAAGGCGCCGGCGCGATGGCGCACTTGACGGCGACCATGTCCCGCAGGGTGTCTTCCTCCTCGAGGAAGGCCTCAACCGCCCGCGGATCGAACTGGGAGCCGCTCAGGCGCAGGATCTCCGACTTCGCCGCGTCGAACCCCAGTCCGCGCCGGTAGGGGCGGTCGGAAGTCATCGCATCGAGCGTGTCGATCACCGCGAAGAGCCGCGCGCCGAGCGGGATCTGCTCGCCGGCGAGGCCGCCGGGATAGCCGCTGCCGTCGAATCGTTCCTCGTGGCACAGCACGATCCTCGCGGCTTCCTCGAAGCCCGGCACTGGCGCGAGAACGCGCCGACCCGCTTCGGGATGGCGCCGCATGAGGTCCCACTCCCCGTCATCGAGCGCCCCGCGCTTGAGCAACACCGCATCGGGAACGCCGATCTTGCCGACGTCGTGCAGCAGGGCGCCCCAGTAGACCTGGTGGAGGAGCGCCGGTTCGGCGATGAAGCGGCGCGCGAGGACCAGCGTGTGGCAGGCGACCCGCTTCGAGTGCAGTCCCGTCTCGTGCTCGCGCAGGTCCAGCGCGGCGGCAAGCGCTTCGGCGAATCCCTGATGGGCCGGATCGAGCGCGCCCGTGTCACCCTTGCAGCAGTCCAGGTAGCAGGATTCGCAGCACTGTCCGCCGCTGATCCGGCCGAGGGAAAGGACAGGAACGCCCGCGCCGCACAGGCTGCAGGCGTCCGCCGGGAGCGCAGCCGCCTCGCTTCGGGTCAATGCGGGCCGGTCCATGCTCGAGCCGATCCTGGAGGGCCTGCCGATCGGGCCGCGTTCCTATTTCGTCCCTTCGCCGGAGGGCGCCGCGGCGGCGCCGTGCATGCCGCCCATCATTCCCATGCCGCCCTGGGCGCCCATCATTCCCATGCCGCCCTGGCCGCCCATCATTCCCATGCCGCCCTGGCCGCCCATCCCTGCGCTGCCGCCCTGCATCATCGACCGGCCCAGCGCCATGTTCTCGCGCATCGTCTGCAGGTGTTCGGCGAGAAGCCTCTCGCGCTCGGCGGGGTCCTTCGCGCGGCGCACGTTCTCGAGCTGCTCCTGCATGCGCTTCACGTTCTCCTGCATGAGGTGCGCGGCCTGGTCCGCGGGAAGCTGCCCGGAGGGCGACGCAGCCGACATCGCGGGCCGGTCCTTGTCCGGGTGGTGAGCGTCATTGGCGAAGACGGCCGGCGCGAGCGCAAGTCCGGAAACGAGGGTCGTGATCAGGATGGCTTTCATGGTGTCTCTCCTGTCGTCGTGGATCGTGATTGCGGAGTGTTCGACCCATTGTGCCGACCGCGCGCGGACCAGGGGCTGACGAGAACCTTACAGTCCCGTAATGAAACGCGGCGCCCGATCCTCTCGCGAATCCCGCGAACCGCCTTGTAAGGTTCCCGTAATCCCCCGCTCAGGACGAAGCTCGCAGACTGGAACCCGTACCGGCCGATGCCGGTGCCGCTGCGAAATGACAAATGAGGGAACAGACGTGGAATCCGAAAGCTTCAAGAGCCTCGCGTGGCTTCTGGTCTGGGGCGCGCTCTTCTACTTCATGATGCGCCGCGGCTGCGGCGCGCACATGATGGGCGGGCATGGCCACGGCGGGCACGGCGACGCCACTCCCCGCGACGAAGAGAAGGATCCCGTATGCGGCATGCCCGTGGATCCGAAGAGCGCCGGCGGCGCCGCGGTGCGCGATGGCCGGACCTACTACTTCTGCTCGGCCTCCTGCCGTGAAAAGTTCGAGAAGGCGCCCGAAAAGTATTCCGGCGCCGCCGACAAGGGCGCGCAGCACCGCGGAGGACACTCTCATGGGTAGGCTCGACTGGCGTGCCCTGGGCCTGGCCATGGGCTCGTTCCTTGCGGTCACCTACGTGCTGTGCGTGGCCTACGACCTGGCGTTCGACCAGCGCATGTACGAGACCTGGCTGAAGCTGTTGCCGGGATTCACCTGGATCACGTGGCCGAGCTTCCTGCTCGGGCTCGTCGAGTCGTTTCTCTACGGCATCTACGCCGGACTGCTCTTCGCGCCGCTCTACAACGTTTTTGCGTCGGTCCTCTCGCCCGCGCGAGCCGCCCGCGGCGATCTCCGCCGCGGCCGGTCCTGACGTGCCCGCGGCGTCAAACCGCCGACAAAGGAGGAAGTCATGTACGGAATGGAACACGGAGGCTGGATGTTCGGAGGTGGCTTCGTGATGCTTCTCTGGTGGCTGTTGCCGTTCGCGTTGGTGGTGGCGCTCGTCATGTGGTTCGCCAAGCGTTCCAACGCCACCCTCGCCGACAATGAGGCATCTCTCGACATTCTCAAGCAGCGCTATGCGCGCGGCGAGATCGGAGAAGACGAGTTCGGGCGAGTGAAGCGCGACCTCGGCGGCTGAGTGGCCCCTTCCAGAACGCCGGGCTCGGAAGCGGACGTCTCGGCAGACTTCGGCGAGCCGCCGGCCGACTGCGGCCGCCCGGCTGCGCGGGGCACCCTTCCGGGCAACCCGGCGCGAAGAACGATGCTTGTCGCGGCGACGACCGCCTTGGGCGGCATGGGCGTCGCCGCGGCCTCCCTGCCTTTCATCGGAAGTCTCCTGCCCAGCGAAAGGGCCAGGGCGGCTGGCGCTCCGGTGGAAGTCGACATCGGCAGGCTCGAGGACGGAATGCTGCTCACGGTGGAATGGCAAGGCAAACCCGTCTGGATCGTTCGCCGGACGCGGGACATGCTGCGCTTGCTTCCCGACAACGAGAGGCGCCTGGCCGATCCCGGGTCCGAGGTATCGCGACAGCCGGCCTATTGCAGGAATTCCGCGCGCTCGATCGAGCCGGAAGTCTTCGTCTGCGTCGGCATTTGCACTCACCTTGGCTGCGTCCCGACCTATCGGCCCGAAGTCGCGCCCGCCGATCTCAATCGCGATTGGCGAGGAGGCTTCTATTGCCCGTGCCACGGGTCGACCTTCGACCTTGCGGGAAGGGTGTTCAGGAACGTGCCCGCCCCCACCAACCTCGTCATACCCCGGCACCGATACGCGGCTCGATCCCGCCTCGTGATCGGTACGGACGACGAAGCATGAGCAAGACGACTCCGGAATCGGACGGCGGATCGGTTCGCGTCGTGGGCGCCGGCCCTGGCGGGCTTGCGGCCGCCATCACGCTGGCTCGCGCCGGAAGGCAGGTCGTCGTCCACGAGGCCCACCGGGAAGTCGGCTATCGCTTCCAGGGCGACCTGCAGGGGCTGGAGAACTGGACGAGCGGGGAGGACGTGCTCGTCCAATTCGAGCGCCTGGGAATCGCCACGGCGTTCGCCAACCTGCCGTGCCCGACAGGCACCGCGTTCGATTCGCGGGGCCGCCGGTACGCCTTTCGCAGCCGCGATCCCTTGTTCTACGTCGTGGAGCGCGGCCCCGGCCCGCGAACGCTCGACTCCGCGCTGCTCTCCCAGGCGCTCGCCCTCGGGGTCGACGTCCGCTTCGATCACCGGCTCTCGAAGGTCGACGGCCCGGCGATCCTCGCGACGGGCCCGCATGCCGCCGACGCCATCGCCGTCGGATACCACTTCGACACCGACATGGCCGATGGTTGCTGGGTGATCTGCGACGACGACCTGGCGCCCGAGGGATACGCCTATCTCCTGGTGATGCACGGGCGCGGCACCGTGAAGAGCTGCATGTTCACGGGCTTCAAGCAGGAGTCGCTGTACGTGACGCGCACCGTGGAGGCGTTCGAGCGCCTGGCTGGCCTCAGGATGAGCAATCCGCGCGCCCACGGCGGCGTCGGCAACTTCCGCATCCCGGTGTCGGCCTACTCGGGCCTTCGACCGACGGTCGGCGAGCAGGCCGGTTTCCAGGACACGCTCTGGGGATTCGGCATGCGCTACGCCATCGTCTCCGGCGTCCTCGCCGCCCGAAGCCTGCTCGAGGGCAGCGACTACGACGTCCTGTGGCGGCGCGAGTTCGGGGACTTGCAGCGCTCCGGCGTGGTCAATCGTGCGCTATTCGCCGCATTCGGCAACCGGGGCTATTCCTGGCTCCTTCGCCGCCAGGAGAAGTCGGCGGATGCGCGGGCGTTCCTTTCCGGCTTCTACCGACCCACGCTCGCCAGGCGCCTGTTGCACCCGTGGGCGACGTGGCGCTACCGCAGCCGCCGGCACGACGCGAGCTGCGATCACCTGGACTGCACGTGCGTCTGGTGCCGCTGCGCAGGCGAATACGCCTGACGGAGCGCTCGACCACCGTCTCGACGACGGTTCGGACTTCGGCCATGAGCAAGGGCACCATGGGAAGACGGGACTACAAGAAGTCGCTTCGCGGGCTTCAGATCGAGCTGGTGAAACTCCAGAACCACCTGATCAGGTGCGACGACAAGATCCTCGTCATCTTCGAGGGCCGCGACAGCGCGGGCAAGGACGGCGTCATCAAGCGCATCGTCGAGCACCTGAGCCCGCGGGAGACGCGCGTGGTCGCACTGGGCAAGCCTTCCGACCGCGACCGCGGCAGCTGGTACTTCCAGCGCTACGTGCCGCACCTGCCCGCCGAACAGGAGTTCGTGCTCTTCAACCGCAGCTGGTACAACCGCGCCGGCGTGGAACGCGTCATGGGATTCTGCACGAAGCGCGAGTACGCGCAGTTCATGGACACGGTGACGGACTTCGAGAAGATGCTCGTGAGGTCCGGCATACGGCTGTTCAAGTATTACCTCGACATCGGCAAGGCGGAACAGAGAAAGCGCCTTCGCGATCGCAAGCGCGATCCCCTGAAGCAGTGGAAGGTGAGCCCGGTCGACGGCAAGGCGCTGAAGCTCTGGGGCGAATACAGCCGCGCGAGGAATGCGCTCCTCGCGCGGACCCACCACGACGCGGCGCCGTGGACGGTGGTGCGCGCGGACGACAAGCGCCTCGCGAGGCTCAACGTGATCCGGGACCTGCTCTCCCGGCTCGAGTATTGCGACAAGGACAAGCGCATTCTGCATCCCGATCCGGCGATCGTGTCGCGTTTCGATGTCGAACGGACAAGAAGCGGATTCGTCGCTCCATGAGGGCGACCGCCGGCGGGGCTGGCGATGCCGTGACCAGGAAGGGCCACGTCCTCGACCGCGCTCCCGCATGCCGGGGTTCGCGGCGGCTCCGTCCGGAGCCGCTCGCACGTTGCGCCTTTCGACCGCGCTCATCGTCGGTTGCCGAGCGACACCGATGACGAGTCCCCCGAGAACCGCCCTGAACACGGGGCCGTTCTTCTGGCTCATGGCATCGGTATTCGTGGTGGCGCTAGGTTATGGCGTCGCGCTGCCGGTACTGCCGTCGTTCCTGGAACGCCTGCTCGGGGACTCGGGACGATCTTCCTTGTCTTCGCACGTGGGCGTGATGACGGGGATCTACGCATTCTCGATGTTCCTGTTCGCACCGCTGGGGGGCCGGCTTTCCGACAGGGTGGGCAGGCGCCCGGTCATCCTGACCGGCCTGGGCGGATTCGTCGCGATGCTGGCAGCGTTCGGGCTTTCCCCGAACCTGTGGTTCGCCTACGCCTCGAGGGTCCTGGGCGGACTGTTCGCCGCGTCGATCCTGCCTGTCGCCGCGGCCTACATCGCCGACATGGGCGCGCCGGAGCTCCGCGCCCGACGGTTCGCCTGGATGGGCGCAGCCGGCCTGCTCGGATTCCTGGCGGGGCCGATGCTGGGCGGATGGCTGTCGGACCCGGACGGGCAATGGCTGCATTCCGCCGCGAGGCGCGCGGACGTGGCCCTGATCTCGTTGCCCTTCCTTGCGGCGTCGGCGCTTGGCGCGGCGGTCTGGGTTCTCGACTTCCTGGAGGTGCCGCGGCGCGCGCGAAGCCCCACCGAAATCGCGGCTGCCGTGGAACCGCCCGCACCGCAGGACTCGAAATCGGTGAACGTCCTGCTGATGCTCACCTTCCTCCTGACGCTCGGCCTGGGCAGCTTCGAGGTCGGACTCGTCCTGCACGGGCAGCAGATGCTCGGATTCGGCCCCGAGCGGCTCGGTCGGCTGTTCGTGGCCTGCATGCTGGTGATGGCCGCGACCCAGGGACTCGTGTTTCCCCTCCTGATCCGGCGTTGGCCTACCCGCCTCATCGCTCCGGCAGCTTTCGCGACCATGGCGATTGGCCTGCTTTTCCTGCCATCGACGTTCGGGTTCGGGTGGCTCGTGGTCGCGATCGGCCTTGTCGCCGCGGGGTCCGGACTGCTTGCGCCGATCATGAGCTACCGGACGTCGCTCGCCGCCGGTTCCGCGCAGGGCGCGGCGCTGGGAAGGCTCGCCGCAGCGACGAGCCTGGGCCAGGCGTTCGGGTCGGTCCTCGCCGGCCTCGGATTCGGATTGATCGGACGCGGGCTTTTCTGGGCAACGGCCGGCGTGCTGCTGGCCGGCGCGGTTCTCAGCGCAGGGAAACTGCTGGACCACGAGATCCCGCCAGCAGGCAGCGCAACGCGCTCCTAGGCGAGGCGTTCCCCGATGGAACTGCACGGCTTCTTCCTGCTCATCGCGATCATTCTGCTGGGCGCGCGTCTTCTATCCGAAGGGGCAGCGCGTCTCGGAGTGCCTTCAGTCGTGGGAGAGCTCGCGGCAGGTCTGATCCTGGGGCCGTCGCTCCTGGGCTGGATTTCGCCCACCGAGACTCTGGAGATCCTCGCCGAGATCGGCATCATTCTCCTGCTGTTCGAGGTAGGCATGGATACCGACGTGTTTCGCCTTGCGAAGGCCGGCGCAAAGCCGGTGGTGGTGGCATTCGCCGGCTTCGGCCTGCCCTTCCTCTTCGGCGCGGGCGTGAGCCACTACGGTTTCGGACTGCCACCGATTCCCAGCCTCTTCATCGGCGGCACGCTCACGGCGACCAGCATCGGAATCACGGTGCGAGTCCTCACCGATCTCAAGCGGCGATCCTCGGACGAAGCTCAGATCGTGATCGGCGCCGCCGTTCTGGACGACGTCCTTGGCGTCATCGCGCTCGCCTTCCTGTACGAGTTCGCGGTGAAGGGCGATATCACGCCGGCCCTGGCGGGCCAGGTGAGCCTTTACATCGTGCTTTTCCTGTTGCTCGCTCCAATCGCTGCGAAGATGATGGCCTGGGCGATCGAACACCTCGACCGTAGAAGTGCCTCGCCGGGCCTGTTGGTCACGATGACACTGGGCCTGATCATGCTGTTCAGCTACCTGGCGCACCTCGTGGGCGCGCCCGTGATTCTGGGCGGCTTCGCCGCAGGGATCGCGATGGGCCAGCGCTTCCAGTTGAGCATGGCGCGACGGCTGGGATTCCCGTTCACCGCGGCGATCAACCGCGTGCTCGCCGCCTCCCCCGCGCTCTCGGAACGACTGGAACATCAGTTCCGGCCGTTGATCCACGTCTTCACGCCGGTTTTCTTCGTGATGGTGGGCGCATCTCTGGACTTCCGCGCCGTCGACTGGGGCTCGGATTTCGTCTGGCAGCTCGGCTCGGCGCTTCTGGTCATCGCGGTTTCCGGCAAGTGGCTTGCCGGCTACTGCATTCGCGAGACACGCCTTCGCCAGGCCGTGATCGGCCTGAGCATGGTTCCACGCGGAGAAGTCGGCCTGATCTTCACGCAGGTGGGACTGTCGAACGGTGTCCTGAATGCCGAGCTCTACGCCGCGCTCCTGCTCGTGATCGTGCTCACGACGGCGCTTCCGCCGTTCGCCCTGAAGGCGATCTACTCCCGGTGGGGACGACATTCCGGACTGTCGACGTAACTGACTGCCTGGGTCCCGGAATCGAGAAGCGGGGACTTCGTCGCCGCCCGTACGAGAGCCAAAACGGAATCGAGCGGAGACGTTCACGGGGAAGAGCCGTTGCGGCTCTCGCCCGCCACGCCAGGAGATCGCCATGAGCCACATCGCATTGCGCATTCCGATCGGGAGATCTCTCGCCGTCGCAGCACTCGTATCGTCGACAGCGGGGTTCGCCCAGGCTCCACTGACGGCGCCTGCACCGAAAACCGGTCCCGCGAGCGAAGCTTCCCCCATGTTCCAGCGGCACCACGCGATGGCCGGAATCATGAGGGACATGGCCAGGGAAATGGGCCGGATGCAGGACGACATGGCCATGGCAGACCTGAAGCCCGAAAAGCGCGAGCAAATGGCCTCGAAGTTGAAGCGGATGTCCGAAATGATGCGGCTCATGTCGGGCGCCGTCGATCGGCCGACCATGAAGTAGCCCGAAATGCGCCGGCAGTTCGACGCGATGCGCCGGCAGATGGATGAAATGTCCCGGTCGCATTCCGGAGCAGGGCCGGTCCCGGCCGCCCAATGTCGCCGTTCCGGCCCACCGAAGCCCGGAACGCGGCGCCGCAGCTGACGATTTCGCACGAACTTGTAATTCGCGCGTATTCGACCGGTAAGCGACCGGCCAATACATTGAAAGCGTACCGGCCATCGCCGGTCCCGCCTGGGAAGGGCGGAAACCTCGCAGGAGGACAAGAACATGACTACTCACAAGCTCGCGACCGGCTTGGCCATCGCGCTCTGCGCTCCCATTGCCGCAATGGCGGGCGAATTCTTCGAGACCACCAACGACGAGGCCGGATCGCGCATCGTCACGCCGCGCTTCGGCGCTCCCACTACGGGCAGCGCGCCCGCCGCGAGCACCGCACTGCGCGTCGGCGCCGTCTCCGCGGACCGGCAGTACGTTTTCCTCGGCGACGAGGGCGGATGGCAGCTCCGCCCGATGGAGTACCGATTCGAAGGCGGGAGCCTCGTCCACGTCGACGACCCCGTGGGACACATGACCCGGCTCGCCGACAACTCGCCGTTCACGCCCGAGCTGCGCCTCGCCTTCCAGCACTCGCGAGGCCAATGACGGGAGTGCGCGGCTTCGGCCGCACGTGCCTGACAGCGACCGAACGAACTTGTAACGCGCCCGTTGCCCTTCCGTCACCTGCACGCTCCTAGGGTGGAGGCATGCCGGATTCTCCGG
>CAZYHJ010000097.1:0-12667 GCA_964646645.1 uncultured Saprospiraceae bacterium
TACTGTACTACAGGCTTGATGCCGGTGAGTACACCGCTACGAAGAAGATGGTGATCATCGAGTAATTGTTGAAATAGACCGGTAACCAAACCGGCCTGCATAAAGAAAAGCCTCTCCGGTGTTCCGGAGGGGCTTTTCTCTTTTTACCTGGGTTTTGGTCCCTGGATTTAGTCAAATAGCGTCCGGAGAAGGGAATTATTCAGGGCTTGGAGTCCTTTTTTTATCCTCTATTTATTGATTTCTTTGGCAATAACATAGCTGTAATTTGATTCAAAGTATTTGTAATTAATTAATTACAAATTACGAAATAATATATATGTTAAACAAATATTTTAAAAAATAACGCAAAGGTTTGCAGGCTATAACATATTACATATATTTGTAATGTGTATTAAGCTAAATAAGACTACAAATCAATTTATAAATAATCATAATATGTAAGAAAAGTCCCATCCCAAAACATGCTCCCAAAGCAGTAACAACGATTGAAAATATAAAGTCTCTTTTATGAAAAAACTGGTTGCCGCAAGCAAGCCTGGGCAAATGTTGTCCATGGTGGTGTGCATGCTTATTCTGCAGTCTTTCCCCTCCGGCATACTCCATGCCCAGCAAGGATGTGTTATGTCCTGTCCCCCGATGGTTCCACCGGTGGAAATTTCGTTACCGGTTCAATGCCAGGCCACGTTGACCTATCAGTTAATTGGGGTGGAGCTTATAGATTGTCCCGGAGATATCGAGGTTGATATCATGGAGAACGGACAATCCATCGGAGATCAGATTACAGCCGATATGATAGGACAGACCTATATGGTGGTGATCTCGCATCCGGCATCAGGTCAGTCTTGTATGACGAACATCACCGTCGTCGACAAACAAGCACCAGTCGTCACCTGTCCGGAAGACGTTACCCTTGGTTGCGCGGTTGATCTGGAGGCCTACAATGCCATTCATCCCGGAGATGTGCAAGACTGTTCACCATACACAGTGACGTTTAATGATGTGCTTGAGTCATCGGGAACATGTGATGGGGGCATTGTGGCAAGGTATATACGCACCTATTATATTATAGATGATTACAATAACGGGGCTACCTGTGAGCAAGTCATTTCATTGGCCCAGGCCGAACTGGGAGATGTTGTTTTCCCGCCTTCATTGACCGGGCCTGACGCGTTGATTTGTTTTCCGCTGCCAGATACTTCACCCGTAAATACAGGGTATCCAACTATAGAAGGTAATGATTTATTGCCGGGGATGTTTTGCAATCTCAGCGCGATCCGTAGCGATATCATCGTTCCGATCTGCAGTGGTTCCTATAAAATTTTAAGAACGTGGACCGTGGTAGATTGGTGCAATGGAAATGCCACCACTACACAAATGCAAACGATTGAGGTGCTGGATTCTACCCCTCCTGTGGTGAATGCTCCGGCAAATATCACGGTGTCCACCGGACCACTTTCTTGTCAAGCCAATGCGGTTTTGCTTCCTGCGGAGGTACTTGAAGACTGTTCAGAGGTATATACAGTTAGAATGCAAGGCCCGTTTGGTACCATCCATAGTAATGGAGGGCCTATTCCCCCACTGCCAATAGGTATACATAACATTACTTTTATCGCCACCACCGATTGCGGAGTGAGCGGTCAGGACATCATGCAAGTGAAAGTGGAAGACTTGCAACCTCCCGCCCCGGTTTGTCACCAGTATTTAGCCATACCTGTCAACCTCGAGGGTACAGCATTGGTTCCGGCCTCTGTATTTAATGCCGGAAGCACAGATAATTGTGGAGATGTATATGTAAAGGTCAAACGTATGTCCACCCCGGAAGGAGAGGAGTGTTTTAACCCCGGAAACCCTGATAATCAGTTTGATGACTTCCTTCAATTGTGTTGTGAGGATATACCCAATAATAACATCATGGTTATTCTCCGGGTTTATGATCTTCCTCCAGGCGCCGGACCAGTTTCAGACACCCATCTTGAAGGTCATTATAATGACTGCATGGTTGAAGTGCAGGTACAGGATAAATTCGCTCCCGAATTGATATGCCCCAGCGACCTCACCATAAGTTGTGAATTCCCATTTACGGAGGAGAATCTTGAAGTGTTTGGTTCGGTAGTCACGGATGAAGAGGATCGTGAGCAAATCTGCATAGATGATCCCGGAGCTCCGGGAGGGCCAGGTCTTGAGTGCATAGGTGTTGATGGTTTGGCAGTGGATAATTGTCATGTTACAGTTGAAGAGCTAGATGCTGTCATAGAAATTAATCAATGCGGAGCCGGCACGATTACCAGGACATTCAGAGCCACCGATGATGGGGGATTACAGACCACCTGTCAGCAAGTGATTACGATTGTCAATTTTGATTTGTTTTCTGAGGCAGATATCACCTGGCCACAGGATTATACAACGTTTGATATCTGTGAAGTAAATCTCCTTGATCCTGAAGATCTTCCTGCACCTTATAATCAGCCCACACTGCAAGACGGGCCCTGTGACATGGTAGGGGCCACATATGATGACGACTTCTTTGATTTCTCCAATAATGATCAGGCGTGTTTTAAGATTCTCAGGACATGGACGGTTATGGATTGGTGCCAACTCAATACTGAAACCGTTGGTATATGGACACATATCCAGGTCATTAAAGTAATGAATAGCGTAGCTCCGACCATTGAGCCTCTCGCCGATATTAATGAATGCAGTTTTGATCCGGAATGCGAAGGACTTGAAGTGAGTTTTGAGGCAACGGCTGAGGATGATTGCTCTGGTCCAGCTTCACTCATCTGGAGATATTATATCGATGAGAATAATGATAATTCATTCGAGTATACGTCTGCTGAATTATCAGGTGAATCCATATCCTTCGAAAGGGATATGCCGATAGGGGATCACAGGGTATTGTTCACGGTATGGGATCGTTGTGGAAACAGTTCCACAGAGGATCAGCTGGTCACGATAAGAAGTTGTAAGAACCCGTCTGCAAAGTGTATCCACGGATTGAGTACAAACCTGATGGCCATGGACGCCGATGGCGATGGTACTGCAGATTGGGGTATGGTCACCTTGCAGGCGGAAATGTTTGATGCCGGGAGTGATCATCCTTGTGGAAATCCTATAACGCTGTCCTTTAGCTCGGATCCAACCGAAACCTCCGCCGTTTTTGATTGCGAAGATTTGGGAATCAATGAAGTTGAATTGTGGGCCATTGATGAAAATGGATTGACTGATTTTTGTATCACCACCATCGAAATACAGGATAATAATGACATCTGTCCTCCTTCACAAGGCGGCACAGGAATCATATCCGGAAATATATCTGTCCCCCAATCCGGTACCCTCACCGGTGCCATGGTCTACCTGGACGGCAGCCACTTGCAAGGTGTTCCATCAGCAGGAAATGGCCAGTTTGTGTTTCCATTGATGCCTCTTGGAGGCGAGTATGCCGTCAGACCTGTTCGTGAAGGGGACGATCGGAACGGAGTCACGACCCTTGATCTCGTAAAGATTCAGAAGCATCTCCTTGGACTGGAGGCCTTTACAACACCTTATCAGTTCATTGCGGCGGATGTCAACAATAGCAAGAATATTACAGCGATCGATATCATTCAATTGCGCAAGCTTATACTTGGCTATACCGATACGATCCCTAATAATCAATCATGGCGTTTTGTGGAGAAGCAATTTACATTTCCTGATCCGCTCAATCCATGGCTTTCTGTTTGGCCGGAAGTATATCCTATTGTGCCTTTCGCACAGAGTATGAATGATGTGGACTTTCATGCCATTAAAGTAGGCGACCTTAATTTATCTGCAAGTCTTCAAGCCGGTGGCGGTCAAGTGTTACCTCGAGGCAGTAAGAAAAGTGAGGTGAGCTATACTGTTGAGCCGATGCCCAATGACAATTCCTATAAGGTAGATATTTTCCTTGAGGATGCTGCCATGTATCAAGGACTGCAGTTTTCTTTCAACTGGAACCAGGGAGATTATCAATTGGTGGATTGGAGCCACGGCGCTTTAGTGTCACCTGATGAAATCCGGATGCCGGATAGTCCAAAGGGAAATGCCTCCTTGTCTACCTTCAGCATCGATGGTTGGACGGATGAAA
Source organism: uncultured Saprospiraceae bacterium (assembly GCA_964646645.1). Taxonomy (GTDB): domain Bacteria; phylum Bacteroidota; class Bacteroidia; order Chitinophagales; family Saprospiraceae; genus Opimibacter. The sequence goes on from CAZYHJ010000097.1 coordinate 4,103, forward strand.
AACTACATCTGATGACTTTGTGGGTGCGACCGACAGGAGCAACAGTATATCCATTCAACCTCAATCTTAATCCCAGGCCAACCATGCCAATTGCGATCACCTTAGGGCAGCAGGAGGAAATACCTGTGCAATTGACACGTAGCAATAGCCAGATGGCCAATATTGATAATCGTCCGAATCCATTTACCGACCTGACGACCATTCATTTTGCCAGTGCAAAGGCAGAAAAGGCCGTACTGAGAGTTTATGATGCGGATGGAAATACCGTACATACCCGCAGCGTCGACCTTTTCGAAGGGCAGAATGAATTTGTGATCAGGAAAGCTGAATTAGGCGGTCCGGGTTTATACACCTATGAATTAAAATCAGAATTACAATACAGTACCAACAGAATGCTAATAGTTGATTGACCGGCGGGGGTCATCCCCGCCGTTTTTTCTGCGATTTTCTATCCTATCCAAAACTTATCATCATTTACCCAGGCAGTAAATGCATGAGTGGTGCTTTGCCTGCTTTTTACTAAAACAATTGATTCGTAATGGAAACATTATCTATGACTGTATCCAGGTGCGCATTCCGGAATTCATTCCAAATGCTGGTCACCTCCTTACTCATCGGAGCCCTAACTATTCCCCTGAAAGCCGCTCCCGATGATTTAATTGAACAAGGCAGGGGGGGCAGACTATCTGAATGGAATTTCTATGTTCCAACTTCAAACATAGGATCAGAAGATGGTGATGAGCCACCATCAGGCGCTATTGCTTTAAGCTGCTTGCCCGAAGTGAATATTTCTTTGGGATTGAACGGCTATGCAGTCATTACCGCGGCTACCCTGGTCAATGCACCTCAGTATCCTCCGCACATGTATGATGTGGATATCATGGGCCCACTTAATGATACCGTCTACTGTGCCCAAATCGGCCAGGAACTCATGGTGGTGGTCACGGAGCTCCCTACGCAGAACAGCTGTATGTCTACCGTCTTTGTGGAAGACAAACTCAAGCCTGTGTTGGTTTGTCAAAGTGATACGCTGCCATGCAACACGGATATTGCCAGTATAGATTTTGAAAGTCTTATTGAATCTGTCACAGACAATTGTGATAACGATGTAGACCTCTGGCATTCCTATACCATTCAAAATCTGCCATGTAATCCGCATCACTTTACACAACAGATTAATGTGACCTGGACGGCAACAGATAATTATGGCAATAGCACTACATGCCAGGATGTAATCTATCTCAAGAAACCTGCGCTTGGTCAAATCCAGTTTCCACCAAATATTTCACTACCATGTGAAGATGCGGATATTGATCCCTCCAATACAGGGGAGCCAACATACAATGGAGATCCTTTGGGTCTGACTTGCCAGATACTGGTGCATCACACGGATCAAACAGTACCTATGTGCAACGGAGCGTATAAAATCCTCCGTACCTGGATCGTAAAAGATTGGTGTAACAGTGGCCAGGTCACGCGCGTACAGGAAATATTGATTGTAGACCAGACTCCTCCGGTGATCACCTGTCCCGCGAATCTCACTGTGAATACAGGCCCCGGCGTTTGCACCACAAAATATACATTACCATTGCCAGTCGTAAGCGATGCTTGCGCCAATGCCTCCATGATCGACATCGACATTTTTGTTCAGGGCATTCCCGGCATCTTTTCTCCGGGGCAAATGGTGAATCTGGGATTAGGAACCACGTTAATCACTATGCGGGCCACTGATCCTTGCGGGAATTCCACTCAATGTATGTACACCGTCAAGGTGAGGGATAATACTCCTCCTGTATTGGTTTGTCCGCCAAATGTGACCATTGAATGCACCGGAAGTACACATCCTTCCAATACCGGATATGCCACAGCTATAGATGTATGTGACCCCACCCCTGAGATAACTTACTCAGATGTTACCGTCGGTATAGACGGATGCGCCTTGGGGTATTCAATCATGAGAACCTGGAAGGCCGTGGACGATAGCGGGAATATGATCACTTGTATGCAGATGATTGAGCTGAGTGATAATACTCCACCTGCCATTGTTTGTCCTCCGAACATTACGATTAGTTGCACTGCAAGTACAGCTCCTGCTCAAACAGGTTCAGCTACTGCAACAGATGCATGCGACAATACTCCGACCATAACATTTACGAATTCAACTACTGGTGGATCTTGTCCGCAGGAATATACCTTGACCAGAACCTGGATTGCCACGGATGATTGCGGTAATTCAAGTACTTGTAATCAGCTCATTTTTATTCAGGATATTGTTCCGCCTTCCATCACATGTCCGCCGGATATTACCATTGAGTGTTCAGACTCTTCCGATCCAAGTGAATCCGGATTTCCGACGGCATCGGATAATTGTGATCCCACACCATCATTTACATATGATGATCTGATCATGATGACGGGACCGCAACAGTTTACAATCAATCGAACATGGGAAGCATCCGATGACTGCGGGAATACGAGTACATGTATTCAGTTGATCCTTGTGCATGATGATACGCCACCCGAAATTAGTTGTCCGAACAATATCACCATCGCATGCACAGCGAGCACCTTGCCGACCAATACCGGCACTGCGACGGCCACCGACAACTGCGATGCATCTCCTGATATCAGTTACTCCGATCAGTTCACTGGTGGGGCATGTCCACAGGAGGGTACCATCACACGTACATGGACGGCCACTGATGATTGCGGCAATACAAGTACCTGTATTCAAACTATCTTTATTGATGATGCTACGGCCCCTAATATAACGTGTCCTGCCAATGTAACTATCGCATGTACATCGAGTACGCTTCCGGGCACCACAGGTTCGGCCACTGCGACGGATAATTGTGATCCCACACCGTCTATTGATTATAATGACGTTACCGCAGGTGGTGCTTGTCCACAGGAATACACCATCACCCGTACATGGATTACTTCAGATGATTGCGGCAATTCACGCACCTGTACGCAAGTAATCGTTATTGACGACAGTCTGGCGCCGGTGATTACATGTCCGGCTAATGTGACTATTCAATGTTCGGCTAGTACACTGCCCGGTAATACCGGGAATGCTACGGCCACAGACGCTTGTGATGGGTCTCCAGCCATCAATTTCAGTGATAATACTGTAGCCGGTGATTGTGCACAAGAGTATACCATCACCCGCACCTGGACCGCCATGGACGATTGCGGTAATTCAAGTACATGCGCGCAAACGATTGTGATCGTGGATACGCAGGCACCATCTATTACCTGCCCTGTGAATATTACTATTGAATGTGATGACAGTACCTTGCCCCCTGCTACAGGTTTGGCGACGGCGACAGATAATTGTGACAATAGTCCGGAGATCACCTTTAGTGATGCTACGGCTGGTGGGTCATGTCCGCAAGAACTGACCATTACCCGCACATGGACGGCCACAGACGGTTGTGGTAATTCAACGGCTTGTGTACAGGTTATTTCCGTTCAGGATAATACAGCTCCGTTGATTACTTGTCCTTCGAATATAACCATTCAGTGCGGAACCAATACCGGGCCAGCTGCTACGGGTACTGCCACAGCCACGGACAATTGTGATAATACGCCAAATATTACCCATACCGATGCCACTGTTGCCGGTGATTGCCCTCAGGAATACCTTATAAACAGGACTTGGGTGGCTACGGATGATTGTGGTAATTCCTCTACATGCGTTCAAACGATCAGCATTGTGGATACAACCGTCCCCGTCATTACTTGTCCCGCAAACACAACGATTAGTTGTACAGCAAGTACGGCACCTGGCAATACCGGGTCTGCTACTGCGACAGATAATTGTGATGCCAGTCCGGTGGTTGATTTTTCCGATGTGACCAGTGGAGGGACGTGTCCCCAGGAGTATACGATCACACGTACATGGACGGCTACAGATGATTGCGGGAATACCAGTGCATGTGTACAAACAATATTTATTGATGATAACATTGCTCCAGTGGTGACTTGCCCGGCGAATGTTACCATCCAGTGTACGGAAAGTACGTTGCCTGGAAATACGGGAAATGCTACTGCCACGGATGCATGTGATGCCTCCCCTGAAGTGGATTTTAGTGATGCTACAGTTGGGGGCGATTGTCCCCAGGAGTATACGATCACCCGGACCTGGACGGCAACGGATGCTTGTGGAAATACTTCAACTTGTATTCAAACTATTTTTGTTCAGGATACGCAGGCTCCGGCCATTTCATGTCCCGCAAATATTACCATCAATTGTGAAGAAGGGACATTGCCTGATGATACGGGCTTTGCTTCAGCTACCGATAACTGCGATAGTAACCCAGAGATTACATTTTCTGATGATATTGAAGGCGTAGGATGTGAATTTACAATTGTCAGAACCTGGACGGCTACTGATGCATGTGGAAATTCCACGGCATGTGTTCAAATGATTCAGGTGTTTGATAGCAGTGGACCGGTGATTTCATGTCCGGCTAATGTGACTATACAGTGTAATACGAGTACGGATCCCGCACAAACAGGTACTGCTACCGCTTCTGACAATTGTGATAATAACCCAACAATTGCCCATACGGATTCTTCGCTTCCGGGTACCTGTCCGCAGGAGTTTGTGATTACACGGACATGGGTGGCTACGGATGATTGCGGCAATTCCAGTTCCTGTACCCAGGTAATTACGGTAGTGGATGAAATAGCCCCGACGATTACTTGTCCTGACAATATCAGTATTCAGTGCGGTGAGGACACTTCGCCTGAGAACACAGGTACAGCCACTGCATCCGATAATTGTGATACGAATCCATCGGTGATTTTTGATGATGTTACTATAGGCGGGGATTGTCCGGAAGGATATACGATTACCAGGACATGGGTGGCCACTGATGATTGCGGCAACACCAGTGCCTGTATACAGATCATCACAGTGGACGATACGCAGGCACCATTGATCAGCTGTCCGGTAAACGTGACGATTGATTGCGCAGCCAGCACAGATCCGAACAGTACCGGAAGTGCGACTGCATCAGATCTCTGTGACAATACACCTGATTTGGATTTTGAGGATGAAATCGTTAATGGGGCTTGCCCGCAAGAGTTTACGGTCATGCGTACATGGATTGCGACAGACAATTGCGGTAACTCATCCACATGTCTTCAAATGATTTTACTGGAAGACACTACGGCTCCGATTTGTCAGACCCAGAACATTACAGTATCCGTGAACGGTGCTGGGACGGTCACCATTTTACCCTCACAGGTGAATAATGGCTCATCTGATGATTGTGGCGCAGTGACCCTTGCCGTCAATCCAAGCACCTTTACGTGTGATGATCTTGGCGCAAATGTAGTGGTGTTGACAGTGACAGATTGCCCGGGTAATTCATCCACTTGCACTGCAGTGGTCACAGTGGAGGATGGAGGCAGCCTGGAAGCCAGCTGTCAGAATGTAACCATTTTTGTGGATGCCAATGGAAATGCTTCTGTCGATCCGGCCGATGTAGACAATGGTTCTGGCGGAGGATGTGATCCGGGTGATCTTGAGTTTGATTTATCCCAGACGGACTTTAACTGTTCTGACTTAGGACCCAATGTGGTTATACTGACCGTCACAGATGAAGAAGGAAATACGGCGACTTGTACGGCTATTATTACTGTAGTCGATAATATTCCGCCTACGATTTCATGTCCTGCCAATATTACAGTGGACTGTCATACCGTAACGGATCCTAACAATACGAGTCAATTTGGTAATGCCACAGGTTCAGATAACTGTCCCCCGGCGATAATTACTGAAACGCATATTATTGATTTGAGTGATTGTAACGTTGGTACGATCACAAGGACCTTTACCGCGACAGATGGATCTGGAAATACAGCGACCTGCACGCAGATCGTCACAGTAAGCAATCCTGATCCACTGGATTTGGGAGATATTGATTGGCCTAATTCTCCAATTGATGTGAATATTTGTAACTCCACTGATCCTGATGATATTCCAAATGGTGAGCCTGTTATTGATCCAACAGCATTATTGTGCGCGGATGTTGATATCAGTTTCTCCGATCAGGTACAGACGATCATAGATAATAATCCGAATACGCCATGTAAGATCATCACCAGAACCTGGACGGTGGTCGACAACTGTCAAGTCAACGGTACATTTACTTTTGTACAGACGATTAATGTTCAGGATCCTACACCGCCTGTATTTACGAATATCAATGATATGACAAAAGAGGCCAACGCCAATTGTGTGGCATTCTTTACACTTATAGCATCGGCCACAGATTGTGCCGGAGTCACGATTACCAACAATTCCCCGTATGGTGCGACCACAGGAGCAAATGCATCCGGTAATTATCCAATTGGTGTTACGGTGGTTATTTTTACAGCCACTGATGGTTGCGGAAATATTTCCACCATGGATGTGGTCATCACGGTGACTGATCCGAATCCTACTACGTTCCAGTGCGAAAAGACCATTATTTTCCTTCCGGAGGAAACAGAGATTGCGATTCCTGCAGATACATTTGTCACCATTATTCCGGGAGGATGTTCAGGAGCAGATGATGTAATTGTGAGCTATTCAGGAACAGATCCTTTTGATACAGTTGAGATTTTTGATTGCGGAGATGTAGGTGTTTCCACCTTCCCGCTCTGGCTTTGGAATGAGGCAGGTACCATGATTCTCGATAGTTGTAATACTGCAGACCTTGATTTACGAGATCCATTTGATTATTGTGAAGATGGTCTCGTGCTTTCCGGTAGTGTGGAAAATGAAGATGGATTTGATTTGCCGGGTATCGAAGTCAGTATAACAAATGCTGCGATGGAACCGGATACCACAGACCAGGCCGGACGGTATACAATCAGTGGATTAAATGAAGGTACTTCCTATGATGTCGCTCCATTCAATGATGAACACCACAAAGAAGGTGTGTCTACCCTGGATCTCGTCATGATTCAGAAGCACCTGTTGGGTAAGGCTAAGCTGAGTTCGCCATATAAGATCATTGCAGCAGATGCCAACCGCAGTGGCAACATCACGGCCCTTGACCTTATTGAGATCAGGAAACTGATATTAGGGATAAATGAGCGCTTCCAGCATAATACGTCATGGAGATTTGTGGATCGTGAGTTTAGTTTCGCGGATCCGTATAACCCCTTTGATCCTGCCTTCCCTGAGTCTATCTGGATTGATAGTGTAGTCCTGGGCACGGGTGTTGCCGATTTCGTCGCCATAAAAACAGGAGATGTCAATGGATCCTTCTTCCGTAGCAGGGCCAGAGGTTCAGAAGAGAAAGCTGAGTCTGGCAAACCCTTCTCTCTGGAATGGCGGAAAGATGTAGATCATCTGGATTGCAGTCAGTCATGGAGCCTCCTGGCGGGTCAGGATCAGGTGCCGGTATTCGGTTATCAGTTTAGCTTGAATGCCGGACTCCTTACCACGGACCAACTTAACGGTATTTGTTCGGATATCCTGACCACAGACCATTGGTACTATGATGTTGATAAGCAACAATTGACCATCAGCTGGTCAAATGCTATTGAGACAGATCTTACGGGTAAAGTCCTTATTTCTATTCCAGGTCTTGACCAGCCGTTGTCATTGATCAATGGTAAAGATGTGATCAGGCCGGAAGTATATGGGCTGATCAACGGGGAAACGGAGGTGATGTCCTTGGAGATAGATATCAAGTTGCCGGCAGAGAATGTAGTTACAGCATATCAGTTGTTCCAGAACATTCCTAATCCATTTGAGGGGAATACCGTGATCAGGTTTGCGGTGCCTGAAAATGAACTGGTTACAATAGCGATCCATGATGTCATGGGTAAGTTGATCCTTGAGCAAAAGGTATCAGCCACCACCGGAATGAATGAAGTGGTCATTCGCGAACATCAATTGGGACAAGCAGGAGTTTACTATTACAGCCTCAATACACAGTCAGCCAGTCTGACACGGAAAATGAGCTTAACAAACGACTAGTTTTTGAGACGTTAGGTCCTTCAATCGGCCTGATTACGTTACTTTTTGGGATGGCCCCCTCCGGGAAGAGGGGGCTTTTTTTATGCCTTGATAATAAATTTGTTATGATTTACAATTATTTAGTTTTGTATAATACTTATAATCAGCATAATACAAATAATACAACTATTTAATATAAAAATTACCATTATTTGGGTAATACTACACATTATGACTAATCTATATTTGTACTGGCATTAAAGATTTTTATAATCTATTAAATGCTGATTTTAATCAACCTACAGGCTACTTCTTTTCAATAGACCCTGGAAACTTCGGTTTCTGTTGTAACCTGTCCTTCCTGAAATATAATAGGCCGCCGGAGACGGGGAAGCTTTAAGCTCCTCATGCTCCAAGATCACACATTGCTATTGCCAGAGTGGTATAGCCTTTCGCCGTACCCTTTCAATATAGGCCAAACTATTTTTTTTTAACTAAAACTAAGATCTCATGAAGAAAACGGACTTTTCTGTTTCTCTCAGGGATGGTGTGCGTAAACGTCTCAAACAGTATTCAAGACTTTTGTCCCAATCCCTGAC
>CAZYHJ010000098.1:0-9939 GCA_964646645.1 uncultured Saprospiraceae bacterium
GATAACGACGACGCTTCATGATCGTTTCGATATACCCATGTGTGCGGGCAAACTCAACAGTGGTCGTCATATAGTTCTTGATGCCCGGGAATTTTGAAAAGTAATTATCAATGATCTCCTTGGACTCACTTCTCGATATCCCGAGTGTCTGTGAAAGTCCAAATGCGGATTGGCCATATGCAAGACCAAAGTTGACGGCCTTGGCACGACGGCGCATCTCCTTGGTCACCTCAGCCAGCGGCACGCCAAATACTTTTGATGCTGTTGAGGCATGTATGTCCTCCCCTGCCCTGAACGCTTCCATCATTCCTTCATCCTGCGTGATGGCCGCAATGATACGAAGCTCGATCTGCGAATAATCCGCTGAAAGGATCAGGTAATCTTCATTGCGGGGAATAAACGCTTTGCGGATTTCCTTTCCGCGGTTCGTGCGGATCGGAATGTTCTGCAGGTTAGGATTATTGGAGGCCAGGCGCCCTGTGGCCGCGATGGTCTGCCCAAAGGTGGTATGCACTCTGCCCGTCTTTGGATTGATCAGGGCCGGCAAGGCATCCACATAGGTGGATTTGAGTTTGGTGAGTTCGCGGTAATTGAGGATGTGATCGATGATCTCGTGTTTTTCCTTGAGCGGACTGAGGACATCTTCGCTCGTGCCATACTGACCGGTCTTTGTCTTCGCGCCTTCGTATGGAATTTTCAAATGTTCAAACAGGATGTCACCAAGTTGTTTTGGCGAATCAATATTAAATTCCACACCGGATAATTTGTAAATCATATCCCGCATCTCGTAGAGGTCCGTAGCCAGCACTTTCGAGTAGTCTTCCAGAAATGGTACATCCAGGTTGATCCCCTCATACTCCATATCCGTCAGGGCATGAATGAGCGGAAACTCCATCGTCTTCAATAATTCATGGCCATTGACCTTGTCCACGAGTTTATCTGTGATGGATTTGAGTTGCAAGGTGATGTCGGCATCTTCCGCGGCATACTCTTTGATCCTGTCGAGATCAATATCCTGCATCGACAATTGGTTCTTGCCCTTCTTACCGATCAGTTCTTCAATGGAAACCGGGGTGTACCCGAGATAGGATTCAGCCATCACATCCATCGCATGGCGCACATGCGTATCGGCAATGAAGTGGGCCACCATGGTATCATAAATCGGATCAGCGACGGCAACCCCATACTGTTTCAGCACCTTCATATCAAATTTGATATTGTGGCCGATCTTGAGTGCATTGGGATTGGTAAATGCTTTTTCAAAAAATCTGACGACGGCTTCTGCCTTATCAAACTCTTGGGGACAGGGCACATAATAAGCTTCACCGGGTTTGACTGAAAAGGACATGCCGACGATTTCCATATCGGACTCCAGGCCCGTCGTCTCGGTATCAAACGCAAATGCTTTTGCCTCGAGCAATTTGTTGAGAAGTGTAAGTCTATCCGTTTCGGTAGTTACCGCATGATACGTGTGTGGCGTGTTGCCGATGTTCTTTCCTGCCGTGGGAAGATGAGTGTCTGTTGGCTCTTCACCGGGTTGTGCAAAGAGATTTCCCTGCACGGCGCCTGAGACTGGCGCTGCCGTCTGCTTTGGTATTGAAGTAGTTGCTGCGGAGTTATGATCAAAGTTTTCTCCTAAAATTCTTTTTCCAAGCGTCCTGAATTCGAGTTCGGCAAAAATGGCAGATAACTTTTCCGCATGCGGCGGTTCAAGAATAATCCTGTCCGGGTCGAGAGGCACAGGTGCGTCCAATAATATGGTCGCGAGCTTTTTAGAATCAAATGCATTTTGCCGACTGGCTTCAAGCTTTTCGAGTGTGCTGCCTTTAAATTTATCAAGATTGGCATAGATGTTTTCAATACTATCCCATTCGTGCACCAGTTTGGATGCCCCTTTTTCTCCGATACCCTTCACGCCTGGAATATTGTCCACCGCATCACCCATGAGGGCCAGGATATCAATGACCTGTTCGGGGCGTTTGATACCATAATTTTCACACACTTCCTTTGGTCCCCATATCTCAGGACCATTGCCTTGCTTGGCAGGCTTGTAAATAAAAATGTGATCCGATACCAACTGGCCAAAATCCTTATCGGGCGTAACCATGTACACATCATAGCCTTCCTGTTCTGCCCGTTTGGCCAGTGTTCCGATGACATCATCAGCCTCATACCCCGGAGCTTCGAGAATGGGGATGCCATACGCTTCGATGATGGCCCGGATATACGGTTCGGAAATCTTAATGTCTTCCGGAGTTTCTGCCCGATTGGCTTTGTAGTAAGGAAATTCCTGCACACGGACATTAGGTGATTTATGGTCGAAGCAGACTGCGATGTGGGAGGGTTTGCGATTGTTGAGCACCTCTTCGAGCGCATTGACGAAGCCGAACATGGCACTGGTGTTCAGGCCCTTGCTGTTGATCCGGGGATTGCGGAGAAAGGCATAATAGGCTCTGAAGATCAGGGCGTAAGCGTCGAGGAGGTAGAGTGTGGGTCTTTCGGCCATGAAAGGGAAGTGTTTGATTTCAAAAATTAGGGTGATAAAGGTAAGGGATAAAAAGGCAGAGGGCATAGAGCAAAGAGCAGAGGGCAATAAGCAATAGGCAATAGGCAATAAGCAATAGGCAATAAGCAATAGGCAATAAGCAATGGGCAATAAGCAATAGGCAATAGGCAATAGGCAATATGATAAGCTGTATCTATTGGGGTTCCCCCTTCAGGGGGCGGAGGGGGCTTAAAGGCGGAAGGGCAGAAAGCAATAAGCAATAAGCAAGGGGCAATAAGCAATAAGCAATAAGCAAGGGGCAAATTGAAAAACTGTTTCTAGTTGAGTTGCCCGTTTAGAGGCGGAGGGGGCTTAAAGGCAGAACGGCGGAAAGGCAGAAGAGGATTAATGGTGGCGGTACCCCCTTAAGGGGGCAAAGGGGGTAGACCAAAGAAACAAGATCAAGTTGAAAACTTGCTGACCCTCCGATACTTCGACCCTCATGCGCTCAGCCTTGTGCTTCAGCTCAGTAACCACGTAGGTTAACCTACGCCGAACATACAAGTTAATTGCAAAACGTAATTTTTTCCCATTTTGGGAACTTTTTATACATTTATCCTGTGAGAGTCATTGCCAAACCTGTTTTGAGGGCGTTTTGGGTCAAACATAAGGACAGTGAACAAGCCCTTAAATCATGGTACAAGGAAACCGAAGATGCCAGTTGGAAAGGACCGGGTGCAATAAAAGCAAGGTACCCGGAGGCAAGTATTTTGAAGGAGAACAGGGTGGTTTTTAATATTAAAGGAAACAAATACCGCCTGGTGGTGAGGATCAATTATGACTATGGTATCGTTTGGATCCGGTTTACAGGGACGCACCGACAGTATGATCAAATCGATGCACAGCGCATTTAAATTATGGAGTGGACTATTTTAAAAAGTGAAAAGGAATACAGGCAGGCCCTGAACAGGCTGGAGGAACTCTTTTCCGCTAAGAAAGGAACAAAAGAAGGTAAAGAACTTGAGTTGCTCGCGCTGCTCATCGATGTGTATGAAAAAGAACATTATCCCATAGCACTTCCTGATCCTATTGAAGCCATTAAATTCAGGATGGAACAGATGGGCTACAAGCAAAAGGACCTTGCTGCCGTATTGGGATTGAAAAGCAGGGTGAGTGAAATCCTCAACCGGAAACGGAAGCTCACCCTGGATATGATTCGTAAAATTCATGACCAACTGGATGTTCCCACGGAGGTACTGATCAGGGAATACTAATACATTTGAGGATGGCTGTGGCAAAAGAATCGAAAAAACAAAAGAAATCACCGGTCACCGATACCCTGTTTGGTCTGCCGGTCAAGGCCCTGGGGCTGCTGCTGGGCGCGCTGGGGATGGTGCTGTACCTGCAAACCGTCACCTTTGAGTATACCCAGGACGATGCCATTGTCATTAATGACAATATGTTTACGACCGAGGGGATCAAGGGTATACCGGGGCTCTTTAAGTATGATACGTTTTACGGATACTTCAAGGATGCCAGCAAAACCAAATTGGTGAGTGGCGGTCGATATCGCCCGCTGACACCGGCTATGTTTGCGGTGGAATATGCATTAGTGGGTGACAACCCATGGCTCAGCCATTTTATCAATGCCGTCTGTTATGGATTATTATGCTGGATTCTCTTCGGATTCCTTCGTCAATTGCTTACGCCTCGTTTAAATGATGAGACAGCGCTGCATGCCGCGTTTTTTGCCACACTCATCTTTGCGCTCCACCCGATCCACACTGAAGCAGTGGCCAATATCAAGGGACGTGATGAAATCGTCGCTGCCATGGGTGCCATTGGAGGACTGTGGCTGATGTTGAAAAGCATAGATCATCCTAAGGCCATGATGCTGCGTATGATAGCGGGACTTGCTTTTCTGCTGGGCATGCTCGCCAAAGAAAATGTAATCACTATGCTTGCGGTAGCGCCTGTCACGTTGTTGTGGTATGACAAAAAAGCAAAGCCAAACTATATCGCCAACCTCTGGCCCATCTTCCTGTCTGCAGTAATTTTCATCTTGATTCGCGCATCGGTTACCGGTATCAGCGCGGGAGAACCTCCGAAGGAATTGATGAACAATCCTTTCCTCAAAGTGGAGAATAACTCTTATGTACCTTTTTCGATGGGAGAGAAATCATCCACCATCGTGTACACCATGGGAAAATATGTGCAACTCCTTCTTTTCCCTTATCCGCTGACGCACGATTATTATCCGCGGCATATTGAGATACAGAGCTGGAGCAAGCCGATGGTCATTCTTTATTTCCTCGGATGGCTTGGATTGTTGTGGGCGGTGATCAAAGGATGGAAGCCAAAAACATGGTGGGCGTATGGTATTATATTTTACGTCTGCACCATGTCAATTACGTCCAATATTGTTTTTCCCATCGGCACGAATATGTCTGAACGATTTGCTTTTCTGCCTTCAGTAGGATTTGCGTTGATTGCCGGGTATGCCATTGCGCTTGGATTAAATTCCACCTACCGTAAAACAATACTTGGCCTGAGCGTCGCGCTGCTCGTCGGATACGGAACATGGACCTTGGTGCGCAGCAGGGTGTGGACAGACAACAGCACGTTGTTTCAGACAGATATTCATACCTCAACACGCAGTGCCAAACTTCTCAACGCGGCAGGTGGCGACCTGGTCACGCGCGCTGAAGATGAAAAGGATGAAACGATCAAGAAAGAAATGTTGCTCGAAGCTCAGGGATATCTGAAGCAAGCCCTGGAGATTCACCCGAATTATAAATTAAGTTATTTGCTCCTGGGCAATAGCTATTTCCACCTGGGTGATCTCGAACAAGCCATCACGTATTTCAGGCATGTCCTCAAGATGGACCCCAATTATGGCGAAGGAAAGCGGAATCTGGGCGTGGCATTGCGGGATTATGGAAAAGTGCAGGGCGAAAAGAACAATAATCTTTCCGGCGCGATTTCGTTATTAGAGGAGGCCGTGACCTATCTCCCGGATGATTATGAGACCTATCATCTGCTGGGGGTAGCGTACGGACAAAAAGGAGACACACAAAAAGCCATTTCCTTTTTCAGGAAAGAAATTGAACTGGCACCAAAAAATGCTACGGCCTATTACAATCTGGGTGTAGCTTTAAGACAATCGGGAGACCTGGAAGGCGCCGCGCAAAGTTTTGAAACCGCTAAATCTATTGATCCGAATCTGCCTCAACTTCAAAACCGTTGAGCATAATATGTTAATGAGAAACACCGGAACAATCCTCTTCTTTCTGTTCAGTATGTTGCTGAGCACACGGTCGTCGGCACAGGACAGCCTGGCCATGGCCTGGGTGGATTCAGTCTACAAGTCGATGGGAATCGATGAAAAGATCGGCCAACTTTTCATCATACGTGCACATAGTGATCTCGGGGATGATCATATCAAATCCGTTCAGGACCAAATCAAGAAATATCATGTTGGTGGGCTCTGCTTTTTCCAGGGCACACCTTCAAAGCAAGCTACGCTCACAGCGCAATATCAGCAACTCAGTAAAATTCCGATGATGGTGAGTATGGATGCGGAATGGGGGCTGGGTATGCGCTTTAAAGATAAAGGCCTTTCTTTTCCAAGACAATTGATGTTGGGTGCCGTGCAGGATCTCAACGAAATAGAAAAGATGGGATATGCCATCGGCAAGCAACTACTCGCCATCGGTGTGCAGGTAAGTTTTTCACCGGTAGCGGATATCAACAGCAATGCATTGAATCCTGTCATTGGTGACCGTTCTTTTGGAGAAGATAAAGAGGATGTGTCTCGTCATGCCATTGCGTATATGAGGGGATTGCAATCCGCAGGGTTATTGACTTCCGGCAAGCATTTCCCAGGACACGGGGATACGGATACGGATAGCCATCTTGACTTACCGGTGATCAATCATTCGATGGACAGAATGCGATCAATGGAATTGTATCCCTTCCAGCAACTCATCGATGCCGGACTCAATGGCATGATGGTGGCGCACCTGCATGTTCCGGCGATTGATCCCACTGAAAATATTTCCACCACCCTTAGTGCCAAAGCTGTCAATGATCTGCTGAAAAAAGAAATGGGATTTGATGGCATCATCTTTACGGATGCGCTCGAAATGAAAGGCGTGACCAAACATTTCTCCGCTGACCAGGTGGCCATCATGGCTGTGCAGGCCGGCAATCACATGCTGGTGCTGCCCGACAATATTCAACTTGCATTCAGTGGATTGAAAGATGCGTTTACCAACGGCACATTGGACCCTTCCATCCTGGAGGAGAATGTGCGAAAAATTCTCCTGGCCAAATATCAGTTGGGCCTTGACAGCCTCGTGCTGCCCAATCCTGAGGTTGCCGCTAAAATGGCTTTTGATCCGTATGCAGTGGGTATCAAGCACAAATTGATTGAGGAAGCACTGACGGTAGTACAAAATAAGCGTGCGTTGATCCCGATGGTCAATATCACCGCGCCGAAAATGGCTACACTGGCGATCGGCTCTACCGCTAAAACACGCTTTCAATCCCGATTGGATTCTTATATCCAGACGGATCACTACAATGTCAGTCATTCGCTCAAGGAGACGGATGAAAAATCGTTATTGAAAGACCTGAAGCGATACGATAGAGTGATCATTTCTATCCACCAGATGAACAATAAGGTCTCCGCCAATTTTGGATTGACGAATGCTGAACTCACCCTGATTCAAAATATCAATCGTCAGCAGGAAGTGATCCTGGTCGTTTTTGGCAGTCCTTACAGTCTGAAGTTTTTTGAAAACATAGATCATATCATCATGGCCTATGAGGACAATACGGAAACGGAAGACATCGCCGCGCAAGGCCTCATGGGGGTATTTGGATTCAAGGGAAAACTACCTGTCACGGCGAGCAATATTTTTCCTGTGCATCATGGCTTCACCACACCCTCTTTGAAAAGATTGGGATACAGTGTTCCTGAGCGCGTTGGACTGTCTTCAGATAGTCTCGATTACATCAGTACTATTGCCAATTATATGATTGACATCAAAGCGGCTCCAGGTTGCCAGGTGCTGATTGCCAAAGAAGGACGGATTGTATATGAACAAGCTTTTGGTCGACATACCTATAAAGAAGATGATCCGGTCTACATGACTGATCTGTACGACCTTGCTTCGGTCACCAAAGTGGCGGCTACCACACTTTCGGTCATGCGTCTATACCAGGAAGGTGTAATTTCCATTGATCAAACCCTTGGATATTATTTACCATGGTTGCGTGGAAGCAATAAAGAAAATATGGTCATTCGAAAAGTGATGGCGCATCAGGCGGGATTGCAATCGTGGATCCCTTTCTATGAACAAACCATCACCATGACCGGCGGTTACTGGATGGAGATGGAACCTGATGTGTATTGTGACATCCAGACTCCTCAGCATTGCATTACGGTGGCGCAGGATATGTACATGGATGGAGCTTACCTTGACACAATTCGGCAAGGCATCATCAAAAGTGGATTAAATGCGGAGGGGACCTATGTCTATAGCGATCTCGGATTTATCATGCTGGCCGAGATTATCTGGCGGCAGACGGGTGTAACACTCGATCAGTATGTGGATAGTGTGTTTTATAAGCCCATGGGGTTGCGCAGAATTGGCTTTCATCCTTACAGACAATTTACGCCCGATGAGATTGTGCCTACAGAAATCGATAATTACTTTAGATGCCAGGAACTCAACGGGTATGTGCATGACATGACCTGCGCTATGCTGGGTGGCGTGAGTGGCCATGCCGGATTATTTGGTGATGCTGAAAATCTTGCGGTCATCTTCCAGATGTTGCTCAACGGGGGTGAATATGGTGGGCAGCGTTACCTGAATGAAGACATCATTAAAATGTTTACGACGCGTTTTGGCAAAGGCACGCGGAGAGGTATTGGTTTTGATCTCAAAGAACTCAATCCGGATCGAACGTTGTTGACCTCACATATGGCTTCGCCGTCAACTTATGGCCATACCGGATTTACGGGGATATGCGCATGGAATGATCCTGACAACCAACTGTTGTATGTATTTCTTTCCAACCGCACGTATCCGAGTATGCGAAACGCAAAGTTGACCAATCATCGTATCCGGGAGAAAATACACAGCAGAGCCTATCGGGCCATACAAGGTTATCAGCAATATTTACCTGACCCCATACACGGATGATGCGCTCCTATATTGATCTCATTGCATGGAGATATTTGCTTGGAAAAAAAAGTTTCCAGGCGATTAACATCATTACCGGCATATCCATGATCGGGATCTCGATCGGTGCCGCGGCTTTGATGCTCATTCTGTCCGTCTTCAATGGATTTGAGGATTTACTGAAAAGTTTATACAATTCAATCTATACGGACCTCAAGGTATATCCTGCTGAAGGTAAATATTTTGAGCCTGATTCCGCTTCCCTGGCCACCATCAAATCATGGCCCGGCATTGCGGCAATGAGTCTGACGCTCGAAGAAACGGCATTACTGGACTATGAAGGAAGTCAGGACATCTGCACGCTGAAAGGCGTCGATGATGAATTCAGAAATGTCACCGACATCAATGAAGTCTTGCTGGAGGGTGATTTTGTTTTGCATCAGGGAGAGGCCCAGCTGGCCGTGTTGGGGGCAGGCCTTGCATCAAGAATTGGAGTGAATCTGCAAAATCCGTATGCGTCCCTATCGGTGTACATGCCCAACCGTAATCAACGTGGGCCACTGGATATGCCTTTCAAAGTAAAGCATGCCTATCCTGTTGGGCGATTTTCCATCAAACAGGATTATGATTATCAGTATGTGTTTGTTTCGCTTGCATTCATCCGTGACTTGGTGGAGATGCCCAATGCAGTTTCGGGAATTGAAATCCGAATGAAGCCGGGGGCCAATGAAAAAGAGTTGAAGTCGAAACTGGTGGCTTTGTTTCAAAATGAGGTGTTGATCAAAAACCAGGACGAACAGAATGCCGCGTTTTTCAAGTTGATGAATATGGAAAAATGGATTTCTTATGCGGTAGTGTCTCTTACGCTGATCATCGTCTCCTTTAATCTCGTGAGTGCTTTATGGATGATCGTGCTGGATAAGAAAACAGATATCGCTATTCTTCAATCCATGGGTTCTTCCCCTGCCGATGTGCGAAAAATATTTATGCGTTCCGGCTGGATGATCTGCATCCTCGGACTAGTGCTGGGCATCATCATTGCCCTTGTCTTTTATCTCCTTCAAAAACAATTTGGCATCGTCCCCATTCCGGAAGGATTTGTGGTGGACTCCTACCCTATTCAGTGGCGGTGGATGGATCTGATCATTGTTGGCGTTACTGTTTTTATTATCGGTAGTCTTGCGGCGTATTTGCCGGCGCGGAAGGCGTCGAGGATAGCGGCGTATATACGAAAGGAGTAAAGGCAGAAGGGCGGAAAGCAAT
>CAZYHJ010000098.1:10039-11749 GCA_964646645.1 uncultured Saprospiraceae bacterium
TAGCTCAGGGACCGATTGAGTTAATTCAAATTGAAGTAACTTATTGCTGTATCTAATTGGGTTCCCCCTTCAGGCGATGTGCTGAACGTATTCGAAGCAGGGCGGAGGGGGCTAACACCCCTATCTCTTCCTTGCCTGCAGCAGCAACTGCTTTTCAAAAATAAAAATCAAGGCCGAAAAGATGAGGATGATCAGGGTATTGACCAAAAAAATTATAACAAGATTGTCTTCGTAGAGGTTCCGCAGGAATTCCATCAGAAAATAACATACCAGCGCGCCGAGGATCCAACCGAGCATGCGCAGGATCTTGTAAGGGATAGGATAAAAGCGCTGCCCCAGGAAGTAACAAGAGACCACCATCCAGGTATAACACGCCAAGGCCGTCCACGCAGACCCGATCACACCAAGACGAGGAATCAGCAGAAAACTCAAGAGAATCGTGATGATGGTTCCACCCACCGCTATCCATGCACCGATGATGGTCTTGTCTGCGAGCTTATACCATGCCGATACATTGTAATAGATACCAAGCAAAAGAAAAGATAATAAAAGGATCGGCACGACTTGCAGTCCTTTCCTGAAGTCCTCCCCGATGATAAACTGAAACAGATCTATATACCCAAGAATCATCAACATGATTAATGATCCGATGATTGTAAAGGCCAATGCCACATCCGCATACACAGCACGCGCATCCTCTCTGTCTTTGTGCGCAAAGAAAAATGGTTCCGCGGCATAATTAAAGGCTGTAGTGAAAAGACTCATCAAAATCGCCAGCGATGCAGCCGCGGCATAAATTCCTCCATCAGATAAGTTGGATACCGTGTCCCCTGACAAAAGTTCTTTTTGAAAGGCAATGGAGGAATATTGATTGATCACCCCAGCAAATCCAACGATCACTAATGGCCATGAATAGCTGATCATCCTTTTTAAAAATCCTAAGTCCCATCGCCATGACTGTTGGCGCATCATGGGCAATAGAAATAACAATGTGATGGCGCTGGCCAGTAGATTGCTGAGGATGACGTAGAAGAGTTTGTCGGTGGTCCCAAAGAAGGAATAAAATGCAGTAGCATTCTCCTGCAGTCGAGGGAGAAGTTCAAGGAAAAAGAGGACCAAAGCAATATTGATAAATATCGACCCGAGCTTCAGGATCAGAAACCGAATGGGTCGGTTCTGTTGGCGCAGGCTGGCAAACGGAACCGCGATCATGGTGTCAAAAAACAAGACCCCGCCAAGCATAAGAATATGTGTGGTCCGGTCCGGATACTCGAGGTTGGTAGCTAACTGTTCCTGATAGATCCAGAGCAACAACACAAATAACCCGGCGAAACCAGCCAGAAAAGTCATGGACATCGCAGTGACTGCGGCCCGGTCCTCACGGGCGTAACGGAAGTAGGTGGTCTCCATTCTGAAGGTGAGGATCACCAGCAAAATCGCCACCCAGAAATAGAGGTCGCGGTAAATCCCAAATTCAGTAGTGCTGACAACCCGCGTTAAATAGGCTGTAAAGATCACATAATACAATACCCTACTGAGGATATAGCTGAACCCATAGATGGCGGTTTCGCCTGCAAGTTTGCGGAGTAGGGACATGTCTGTGGTGTAAATGTAAAAATCTGGCGGGAAAGAAGGGAGGATCGGCGAAGGACACTGAAAGGTGTTATATTTTGTAGGCGCGTAGCATGCTACGCGCCTACAAAATATAAC
>CAZYHJ010000099.1:0-10076 GCA_964646645.1 uncultured Saprospiraceae bacterium
TCAATCCTGCATTGGCGGGCGGAGGTGCGCATTGGATATCCTTTGATGCCTTTGGTTGTAAAGATAGTTTTCAACTCAATGTCGAGGACTTTGCAGACATTACTGATTATAGTTTCTGCGAACTCAGTCCCGCTCAGCAATTGACAGCCAGTCCGGCCGGTGGCACATGGATGGGTCCGGGATTTCTTGACACACAAATTGGACTTTTTGATCCACAATTATTAAGTCCGGGAGCGTATGAAATCTTTTATACCACACCATTGGGATGCACATCTTCAGATACGGTTGATATCATATTGCTGGAGCAGGTCAGTATTGATGGAGTTAATCAGTTTTATTGCTTCAAGGATACATTGATCAACGTGAGTATTTCTCCTTCGGGTGGTGACTTCTACATTAACGGTGCGCTGGCATCCCCATCATTTAATCCCGCGTTGTTGGGCACAGGTACGCATGAACTGTTTTATGAACGTGGAACTGGTGCCTGTGCTTCTGATGAAAGGATTTTCTTTAGCGTGCTGCCTCCGATCGATGGGAATATAAGTCCACCGGACTCTATTTGTGCAGGAGAGAATGCGGTGATCGGGGCTTCAGCCACAGGAGGTACGGGCACTTTGCGGGCTAACTGGGACCAGGGGATAGGATTTGGATTTAGTCACATCGTCCGGCCTGTTACCTCCACCACCTACAATGTCACAATCGCTGACGGATGTTCAGATCCGTTTCAAGGATCTGCATACATTCATGTGTACCAACCTTTTGATGTTGAGACAGTGACCGGTCCTCCTGTTTGTTATGAGGATACAAGTTTTATTGAGATCATCCCACCGGATCCTAACCTATATGCTGTCTATTGGCAGTTGGATTCAATATATGAAGGGACATACCTTGAAGGTAAACCGGGCATTTACCTCGCGGAGGTGGTTGAATTGTTCAGCGGTTGCAGTCAGGAATTTGATCTTCAGATTCCTGGACCACCACCATTAAGTGCAAATTTTTCCACGATACCTAATAACTCTTGCGTGGATATCATTGACAATACGGTACAATTAATTGATCTGTCTACCGGAGCCACTGAAGGCTGGATTGATTTTGGAGATGGAACACCTGCGGTGCCTTACGTACAGGGCGAGCTTATTCAACACGATTATGATCAGATTGGAGACTTCATTATTCATTTGTTAGTGACCAATGAGTTGGGATGCACGGACACCATTTCAAGAATCATCTGTGTCGAAAATAAAGTGGTCATCTATATTCCCAATGTCTTTTCCCCCAACAGCGATGGGCAGAATGATGTCTTCAAAATGGAAGCGTTTGGCATCAACGAGGTGATGTGGACCATTTATACCCGATGGGGCGAAGTCGTTTTTGAATCCGGGTCTATGGATGATAGCTGGGATGGTACATTTAAAGGAAAAAATCTTGATCCCGGAGTTTATGTGATTCGGTTGACCTATACCGATCAGGCGACAGGGGAGCGTGGTGAACGAATCATGGACCTCACCCTGGTCAGATGATTGGGCATAGGGCAGAGAGCAGAGGGCAGAGAGTAGCGTGAACTGAATAATGCATAGTTTTATAGATATAATTCAGGTTTATGCGTATAGGGTATTTGCTTTTGCTTTCATTGCTCCTTCAGGCCAATTTTGTGCTTAGCCAATCTGTTACTCTCTCCGGACAAATTAAACATCCAGTTGACAATAAGGTCTATATCACCAAATATTCAGATGTGATCAGTTATGAGGAGATCATCATTGATAGTGCCCTGGTGAAAAAAGAAGGCCACTTTTCTGTTACTTTCCCCTGGAATACTTCAGGCCCCGCTATGTTGAATCACGGGGAGGAATATACAGACCTGTATATCTGTCCAGGGAATAATATGTACCTCACCTTTGATGCCGAAGCTTTTGATGAGACGATGAAACATTCTGGCGATGGTGCGGCGGTCAATAATTTTCTGGCCTGGAATATGTTGGAACAGGAGAATTCGACCATGGATATATTTGGAAAACCAAAGCCTGAATTCTTATTGTATGTTGATTCGGTCTACACACTGAGAGAGATCCGACTTGACCAATTGGAATTGGAGTCAGGCGAAAAGTCAGCCTGTGAAAAGCAGTTCAAGTCCATTCAGCAGGCAGAGCTAACCTATCTCAGATATTATGAACTATTGGAGTATCCTGGTTTGTATGGGTATTTAAATCGTAATAACCCGTCGGCCCCTCCGGTAAGCAATGATTTTTCCTTTCTTCAGGACGTTACTATTTCAAATCCTGACGCACTGGCTGCAGAGAACTACAGAGCATTCCTGGAATCGTATATCAATCATTCTACCCGGTTGTTTTACGCACAGGATACATCTTTAAGCTACAATGCCACAAAGGAAAAGGTCATTCGGAATAGCTTTGAAGGGCCGGTATTGGAATATGCGTATGCTAGTATGCTTTATGATTACTATACATTCTTTGGAGATGCAGAAACAGGTGATGAATATCTGACTTGGTTTACTCATAATTTTAACAGTAGCCAATATCTGCCGATGTTGCACGAAGCAAGGGAAACGGCGTTGATTCTTTCGCCTGGAAGACCTGCGCCGGAATTTATGGCTACAGATAAATCGGGAGAGCAGATAGCATTGAGCGCCTTCAAAGGCAAGTTCGTTTACCTTGATATCTGGGCCACCTGGTGCGGACCATGCGTAGCAGAGATCCCGGGAATGGAAAAATTGATCAGCATGTTTGAAGGAGAGGATATTGTATTTCTTTCCGTCTCGATTGATGATGATCGTGACCGATGGGAGACATTTATCACCAATAAGGACATGCACGGGGTACAACTCTATTCGGAAGGCGGTTTTGATTCAGGTATTTCAAAACGCTATGGTGTCAGGGGCATACCACGCTATGTGCTGATCGACAAGGCGGGGATCATCATAGATGGCAATGCCGGGCGACCTGGTCAGATCAGAGATAAATTAAATGAGTTGCTGACTAAATGATAAAGGTTCTCTGAGCGTCAGGATTCACCAGTGGTAAAAAAATTCTTATGTTTACCTTAGTTCTGTTTTTCAAAATCAAACTTCTGTCTTTATGACCCAATTCTGCAAGCTATTCTTATTGGCATCCGTTGTATTCCTTAGTTGCAAGAAGGATGACATAACGGAGGCTAAACAAAACGCATCAGCCACCTTTGACCAGATCGCTGAAACGGATGCTATCATGTCCGTCATCGACAATGAGACTGCTTGTTTCTTTGCGCGCGATTATGCCTGCTGGAGCGCTCACTTCGCACATGTGGAGTATGCTTTTCAATCATGGAACAGGGCAGATGGAACTTATGATGCCAAAGTAGGCTGGGCAGATATCGATAAGAGTGCCGGTCAGTATATCAAAGACAATCCCGTGCCTCCAGGTGGCAGCAGCCATCCCAAGGTGGAAAAGAAAAATGTCAAGATTCACTTTTTCAATGGCACATTGGCCTATCTCTCATGGGATCAATACAACAGCAATCAGGAAGCAAATGCCTTCACCCACAGCCTCGAAACCCGCATCATGGAAAAATTCGGCCACGTGTGGAAGATCGTCAATGTGACATCCTATTGGGATTATGTGAATCTGGTGCCTGCGGATAGTCTGAATTAAATCTTTTCCCGTATAGCTTTTTCTTCGTGTTCCTCTATGCTGCCTCAGTGCCCTTCGTGAGAAATTGCTCCCTGAGAAAATTCTCTTAGGTAGATAGATTTCGCACTGAGGAAAGGGGGTAGCACAGAGGGAAGGAGGATTTTCGAGCTTGACCTTCGTGTGCCTCCGTGTTGCCTCCGTGTCCTTCGTGAGATACCACTCCCCGAGAAAATTCTCTTCGGGAGATAGATTTCGCACGGAGGAAAAGAGGTAGCACAGAGGGAAGGAGGATTTTCGAGCTTGACCTTCGTGTGCCTCCGTGTTGCCTCCGTGTCCTTCGTGAGATACCACTCCCCGAGAAAATTCTCTTCGGTAGATAGATTTCGCACGGAGGAAAAGAGCTAGCACAGAGGTAAGGAGGAGTATGAACCATGCCTTCGTGTGCCTCCGTGTTGCCTCCGAGTCCTTCGTGAGATACCACTCCCCGAGAAAATTCTCTTCGGTAGATAGATCTCGCACGGAGGAAAGGAGGTAGCACAGAGGTAAGGAGGATTTTCGAGCTTGACCTTCGTGTGCCTCCGTGTTGCCTCCGTGTCCTTCGTGAGATACCACTCCCCGAGAAAATTCTCTTCGGGAGATAGATTTCGCACGGAGGAAAAGAGGTAGCACAGAGGGAAGGAGGATTTTCGAGCTTGACCTTCGTGTGCCTCCGTGTTGCCTCTTTTCCTTCGTGAGAGACCACTTCCTAAGAAGATTTACCTCGGCAACTTATTTTTCAAATTTGACTGGCTTGTCAAGGACTAAACGGGTGATGCCATCACGCAAGTGGGCAACATTGAAATTAATAAGAAGGCCAACTTCAATAAGAGTAAACCGCATATATGTCAAGGCTGTCCGTAAATGCACAGGAGCCACGGCATCAACAGATTTTAACTCCATTAAAAGTTCCTCCTCAATGAGCAGATCATACCGAAAGCCCTTGCCCACATCCGCACCTTCATATGTTACATTCACCGCTTTTTGCCGGCTGAAATTAATGTTGGCCTTGATGAGTTCAATACAAAGCGCTTCTTCATAGACCGATTCCAGCAGCCCTGGTCCTAGGGCAGAATGCACTTTCATGCACAAGCCAATAATCTGGCTGGTTAATTTTTCAGATTTCATACTGTGAAGTTTCCTTCAAAAAAAGGGGAAACTTGCTGAAAGTGCAAGAGCTGGTAAACAAATGCACTTTATTTGCCAAATCTATATATCATCTGAAACCTGATCTCTGACCGGATATTCCCCGCGATCTCATCATTTCCACTTCCAATGGAATCCACATCGAGGTAACGGGTCTGCGCAAATTTACCCTCAAGCGTAAGATTGCGTACCCCTTTATAGCGCACATTGAGATAATACCTTGACCCACGCCCACTGAAGGCAGGAATCGTATAGTAGTAGATCAGATCATTTTCAAATGTGTAAGCTCTGGTATCATATGCATCGGTGTCAAACAAGGCCACACGGGCACTCAAGGTCCAGGGAGAAGCAATAGGACTGTATATCACATCCTGATAAATCATAAAGCCATGCTGATCCTCTTCAATGGTTTTATAAAATGTCCACTCCAGCCGTGATCGCAATTGAATGTCGCGGGTCAGCATATTGTTCATGTGCAATCTGACATTCGAACGATGTTGTTCGATCACCTCAGCAATGGCATCTCCCACGGGCCGATAATTGATTCCGTTGCGTTTACTGAGGTATTGAATATATATTTCCAATCTTCGCTTTTGGGTATAGGTCACACGCCCATAATATTCTGATCCGGTCGATGGCGCGTCTGTATTAAACTTAAGCCAGGGATGTCGCCAGATATCCTGGTACACCTGTATCTTCCACTTGGGCGAAGGGGTGATTTCAATCCCTGTATATAATCCTGTTTCATTATTAGCCAGCGAACTTTCTCCAAATGCATTTGGTGTTAAAGCCTGGTAATCCCTGGCATAGGATCTGAATACAATAGCTGCCGTGATATGCCGGTCAAGACCGGCCAGCAAGCCATTTAGTGTCGATATCGCTCCATTATCACTCATGGCCGTCTCCCCAAATACATGCACTCCACCGATCCATGCCCCATAATCAATGCTGGTATTGATCAATTGATCCCCATTGAAATAATATTGATTGTATAAATCCGGATTCCGATTCAAAGGTGCACCCAGCTTCGAATACAAGCCATTGACCGCTATGTGATATTTGGTTTTATCATAGGCTACCGCGACTCCAACCTGGTTGAGATCGATGGCGTTCTCATCCGCGATTTCACTTTCTGTACGATGGAGGTTTGAAGTTTGTAAGCTTGATATATTATCCAGGATGATGGGATTCCCCTCATCATCATAAATCGTATCCGACAAGAGATTCGCATCACGTTTATTCGAACTCGCCAGCACTGTCACCGTCAGATGATCCATAGGTCGAACTGTAGCAGCGGCACCGCGAAGGAAGTTGTTTTCATCCACAGAGGTGTATGGACGGAGATGATTGCCAGATCGCTTGACATTGGTGACAAAGCTAGATTTGCCGGCTCCAAATCCGGAGTGCATGATCAGCCCTTGTCCGAAGTTGGCATTAAAATCCCCCAGCATCACAGCAGGCAACCATGACCGGTATTGTTGCAAGGCGAGGTGAAAAGAATAGAAGTCAAAACCATAGGGATTGGATCCCCTGAAAAACGCTTCACCTGCATCTTTCTCCGCTGTAAAGCCATAGCTAAGTGTATTGGCATTGCGATGGCGGTAACGCAGATAGAGTTTATCCGGGTTTCCTTCATATGCAGGATCTTCCCCAAGATATCCATCGGATTCCTGCAACGTGCGTCCCCAGCGGAGATAGATTTCATTTTGACCTTTCACAAAGAGATCACCAAAGGGAATGGATTGGGTCATGATTTCCCGGCCACTGACCAGTGTGATGGACCTAAGCATGCGGATGACATCCGGGTCAAAACCCGTCACCGCTTGTAACTCCAGTACATCAAGTAGGGGCCCATTTCGGGCAATGTGATCCTGAAGGTTTTTATACGCGGTCTCCGAAATGATTTTCCATTGAACGAGCTCACCGGCTTCTGCGGAATTAATTTTGATCGGTGCCAGCTTCCAGTCATCCAATTGTTCGCCTAAGTCCGAATAATCAAATTCCTCACCTCCACCACTGTTTTCAGTAATGATCTCTATGAATTGTTGGAGGTAATCATCCGTTCGCTGCGCCCATGCTGAAGTCGCACACCACAGGGTGAGCGATAAGGAGATCAACAGGTTTCTGCAGAGGTTGGGCAGCATCGTGACTAAGATAAGGGAAATGAACTTTATGACGGGTTTGATGTGTGAACGGCATCGTTTGTAACATTCATTCCCAGGCATAAAAAAAGCTAAGCTGCATTTGCAGCTTAGCTACGGCAATAAAAACTTTGAGTAATAAATCCTTTTACGGAGGAGATGATGTTTAGACCATCACTTCAGCACCACGTACGGTCTTGATGATCCGGGCGGCTACCTTGTAGGGATCAGCATTGGATGCCGGCCTTCTGTCTTCGAGGTAACCTTTCCAGCCATGGGTAGGGGTGTAAACCGGGATGCGGATAGAAGCACCACGGTCACTGACGCCATAGCTGAACGTATGCATGGATTGTGTTTCATGCTTACCGGTCAGACGGAGGTGGTTGTCAGAACCATACACTTCGATGTGTTCCTTGTGCGTAGCCCTGAATGTTTCGCAGATCGAATCAAAGAGATCCTTTCCGCCAACTTCACGCATTTCTCCATTGGAGAAGTTGACGTGCATGCCGCTGCCATTCCAGTCACCAAGTACTGGCTTTGGATGGATATTAATCTTTACGCCATAGGTTTCAGACATTCTGTAGAGGAGGTAGCGGGCGACGATCAATTCATCTGCTGCTCTTTTGCCTCCTTTGGCGAAAATCTGGAACTCCCACTGTCCGAGCAATACCTCAGCATTGATTCCGGTAAAGCCAAGTCCCGCATCGATGCAGGCATCCATGTGCGCATCAACCAGGTCTCTGCCTGACACGCGGCCATAACCTACTGCGCAATAGTATGGACCCTGTGGGGCAGGGTAGCCTCCCGTTGGAAAGCCAAGGGGAGCACCGTCATGTTCGAGTACATATTCTTGTTCAAATCCAAACCAGTAATCATCTGTATCATCCGGTATCAGGGCACGCATATTGGAGGGGTGCGGAGTGCCGTCAGGATTGTACACTTCACATACCACAAACCAGGAATTCTTACGCTGTGGGTCTGGGTAAGCAGACACAGGCATCAGCAGACAATCAGAAGCATGACCATTGGCCTGCTGTGTGCTGCTGCCATCAAAGGACCACTCCGGGAGGCTTTTGGCATCACCGTCAAAGCTGTCCATCTCTATCACTTTGGTTTTACTTCTGAGGTTTGGTTCTGGTTTGTACCCGTCGAGCCAGATGTATTCAAATTTTAACTTAGCCATAAAGAATAGATTTGAAGGATAATAGATGATTGAAGGATGAATAAGAACTGGCACAAAGCTAATTGGCGTACCCTCCGCCCTCCAAAACAAGAATTTAGTTTAATGTGGTTGCTAAAAGCCTATAAATATTTATATTTGCCTGTATATCTGACATTTGTATTGTAAAAAATTGTTATGCCCATCGCCCAATCTGAGCAGTTGTTCACCATTATCAAGTCCCTGACCAAGGCCGAAAAACGCAACTTCAGGCTCTATGTCCAGCGTCTGCAGAGCAATGAAGATGTGTTGTATGTACGCCTGTTTGATATCCTGGACAAGATGGAGGAGTATGATGAGGCGGAAGTGCTCGAAAAGATGGGAGATATCCCCAAGGCGCAGTTTGTAAACATCAAACGTCATCTCTATACCCAGGTCCTAAAAAGTCTGCGGCTTATCTTTGAAAACATTGAGTCGATTAAAGTGCGGGAGCAAATAGACTTTGCTCACATATTGTATAGCAAGGGATTATATCTCCAGGCCTATAAATTACTTGACCGGGTCAAAGAAATGCTTCCCGAAGGAGGTCATGACTTACTTCGCCTGGAGATCATCGAATTTGAAAAGTTTATTGAGGAGCGCCATATCACCCGAAGCCGTAAGAAATCCGGAAAGGTGCAGTCCCTGCTGATCGAATCTGAGAATCAGGAGGCTCGCGTGAGTAACCTTGTCCTGTTATCCAATCTGAAGATCAAGATCCACGGCTGGTATATTGAAACGGGTCACGTTCGGGATGAAAAGGATCATTTCCAGTTAAGGGAATACTTTGAGTCCGAATTGAGGAAAGTGAGAATCACCAATCTCTCAGTCACGGAGCAGATCTATCTGCATCAGAGTTACATGTGGTACTACTATATCCTCCTTGATTTTGAGAAGTGCCATGAACATGCTGAGTTATGGGTGTCCACCTTTGATGCCAATCCGCTACTCATGCGCGAAGATCCGGTCTTGTATATGCGGGGTTTATCCTATCAGTTGACATCCCTCTACAGCATGCGGGATTACAATCGTTATGTCAGGGCGCTGGAAAAATTTGAGGCTTTTACCATTTCACATGAGCAATATTTTGACATGACTGGTCAGATTATCGGGTTTCTTTATCTCTATACCGCCAAAATCAACCGTCATTTTATCGAAGGGTCTTTTGAGGAGGGGTTAAAACTGGTGCCGGAAATCAACCGCCTGATCAAGAAATTCGGCCGCTTTATTGATATCCATCGGATCATGGTCTTCAATTATAAAACAGCGTGGCTATATCTGGGCAGTGGAAAGCCGGGGCAAAGCATCGAATACCTCAACAAAATATTGAATTTGCAGGCGGCCGGTCACCTGCGGACAGATATACAGTGTTATGCCCGATTGATGCACTTAATGGCCCATTTTGAGCTGGGGCATTTCAATTTACTTGAGCACCTCGTGGACAGTGTAGGCCGTTTCTTCAGCAAGATGCGTGATCTCAATGAGGTACAATTGGTGTTGTTCCGTTTCTTCAAGAGCAACCTCGATGTCAGCAAGAGTCAGTTACAGCAAAATCTGCATACACTTAAGAAGGAGGTGCTCCGGCTGGAGAAGAATCCATTCGAAGGACGGACGTTCCATCATTTGGATATTGTCGCTTGGATTGATAGCAGGATAGAAGGGAAGGCTGTCGCGGAAATCATTGGGAATCGTTTTTTTCCACCTGCAAATTAATTTCTTTTCCTTTTGCAATATCCCTTAATTTTGATATAAACGGAATATTATGGAGGGCATCTATTATGTGACTGACGAAGACGGGAATAAAAAATTTGTTCAGATCGATTTAGAGAAGCACGGAGAGTTATGGGAGGATTTTCTCGATGTTTTGATTGCCACAAGTCGCGAAGGTGAGGAGCGTGTATCCTTTGATTTGGTAAAAGAGGAATTGAAGAA
>CAZYHJ010000099.1:10176-11650 GCA_964646645.1 uncultured Saprospiraceae bacterium
ATCATTATTGCATCTTTGATGCATGAAAAACATTACTGTGATCGGCGCCGGAATGGTAGGAAGCGCCATGGCCGCCGACCTGATGCATCATCATCATGTAACTCTTGCCGATAAGGACGCCTCACGCCTTAATTTTCTCCGTACCAGGTACCCCGCTCTTCAGATTTTTCCCTTGGATGTCAAGGACAAGACGGCATTACAACAAGCCATTGCACATGCTGATCTTGTGGTCTGCGCGGTTCCCGGGTTTTTAGGTTTTCAGACACTTCAAACTATCATTGAGGCCGGTAAAAGCGTTGTTGATATTTCCTTCTTCCCTGAAAATGCGCTCGAACTGGATACGTTGGCCAAAAGCCATGGGGTTACTGCCATTGTGGATTGCGGGGTCGCGCCGGGGATGGACAATATTATTCTCGGCCGGTACAATGAATTGTATCAGCTGACCGATTTCGAATGTCTCGTGGGCGGACTGCCAAAAGTAAAGAAGTGGCCGTTTTATTATAAAGCCCCGTTTTCTCCGGTGGATGTCATCGAAGAGTATACTCGTCCTGCGCGATATGTCGAAAACGGACACATGGTCGTGCGTGAACCCATGACGGACAGTGAGTTTATCTTTTTTAACAATGTCGGTACGCTCGAATCCTTTAATACAGATGGGTTGCGATCCATCATCTACACGATGTCGCATATACCTAATATGAAAGAGAAAACGCTCAGGTATCCCGGCCACGTGGATATGATTCGCGCACTCAAGGAAGCAGGATTTCTGAATCCGGAAAAGATCAATGTAAACGGTGCATCCGTTTCTCCGCTCGCCGTGACCAGCCGCATCTTGTTTGATGAATGGAAGCTCGGAGAGTCTGAAGAAGAACTGACCGTGATGCGGGTCACTATGAAAGGATTGGATGAAAACGGGCATACTGTTGTGGTGGAGTACAATCTTTATGATGAATATAATCCGGTTACCGGTACATCATCCATGGCCCGCACCACCGGCTACACCGCCACTGCTGCCGCCAATATGTTGCTGGATGGTCTGTTTCCCCATCATGGTGTCTTTCCACCTGAATACATTGGCAAAGACGAAGCCTGTTTCAATTACATTATGGATTATCTCAAAGCACGGAATGTGAATTACACAAAATCGATTGTAAGGAACTAATGGGTAAATCGATGCCGAAGAAAATCTTCTCGGGAAGTAGTCTCTCACGAAGGACACAGAGGCAACACGGAGGTACACGAAGGTGATTATTGCAATTGGGTTTCATTTGTATTTCACACCCACACGCACACAGACCCCCATGCTGAATTCCTCCTTTCCTTCGCGCTGCCTCCTTTCCTCCGTGTGAAATCTATCTGCCGAAGAAAATCTTCTCGGGAAGTAGTCTCTCACGAAGGACACAGAGGCAACACGGAGGTACACGAAGGTGATTATTGCAATTGGGTTTCATTTGTATTTCACACCCACACGCAC
>CAZYHJ010000100.1:0-2950 GCA_964646645.1 uncultured Saprospiraceae bacterium
GGTCCACGATATGTTTTTCCGGTAGCCGATTGATCCCGGTGCGCACCAGTAACCATTTTTCAAAATTGAGTTTGTGAAACGAACGCGAAGGCCGGCCCAGTGCTTGCTTAATCCGGAGCGTGCGGAGGTTATGATGAAGGTCCGCAATAAAATCATATCGCTCGTCTTTTAATGTTTCGATCAGTTGGCCGAAATCATCGGACAGCGTGATGACTTTATCCACATGCGGATTGGACAACAAAATAGGTGCGAAGGCTTCCTTGGTCAGGAAATGCACCTCCGCACCCAATTGATTTTTAATCGCTCGTATCACCGGGGTGGTCAGGACGATATCCCCGATCGAACTAAAACGGATAATGAGAATTTTTTTAGTCAAACCGGATTACTGCTTAACGAATTTTGCCTGGTAGAGTGCACCATTATCTCCAATGACGCGGAGGATGTAGGTGCCATTGCCAAGACCGGAAATATCCATCTGTCCATCGCGATTGACTTTGCCGCTCAATACCCCGCGTCCGGTTATATCACTAATCGTAAAGTCAGCATCCGCCAGTATCTGATCGACATTCATCCTGATAAAATCATTTGCCGGTACAGGTGCGACTTCTAAAGGCTTAGCCTGCTTGGCATCCTTGACGGCGGTGAAGTCACGATCTCCGGTGGCAAACCATACCCCCTTCTGTGCACCGGTGATCACGATCACATCGGTACCAGTGACGGGGATCGTTTTGTTGCTGTCCTCTACGTCAATCGTAGCCAGGAGGAGTGAGCCCTGATCGTCATAGGTAAAGAGTACCTTATCATCCCTTTTTGAATAGTTGGGATATCCCACAGTCGTATTCAAATAAATATCATTGACTTCGCCGGACTCGATATTTGCAGCCTTGATGACATAATCTGTCTGTACTTGTCCAAAGATGTCAAAATAGGATTCGAGAAAATCAAAGACAATGATATAAGGTGAATTCTTGGCAAAAGAAGGATTTCC
Organism: uncultured Saprospiraceae bacterium; assembly: GCA_964646645.1. Taxonomy (GTDB): domain Bacteria; phylum Bacteroidota; class Bacteroidia; order Chitinophagales; family Saprospiraceae; genus Opimibacter. Next base: position 989 of record CAZYHJ010000100.1, read on the forward strand.
AATACTTACGTTTTCAGGCAATGAGGTAAAGAGCTTAAACACCTGACCGGAGCCCAATGCCTGGCCTGCATTATTCCATGCCTCTAAAAATGAGATATCCCAATATTCGATGCCATCGCCGAAATTACTTTCTATACGGTTGAGCGCGTCATACATGACATACTCACCTGAATAATCCCATTCGAGGAAATCAGGGTAGAGGACATCTCCTGTATTGAGTCCGCCAGTGGCTGTAGTTGGGTTGTACAACACAAAATTGTCGTTGACATTGTTTTCGAAATCAAAAACAAAAATCTCATTGGCGAGATTGGCTGTAGTATAAGCGATTTTGGTTCCGTCTTTGGATACCGCAATGTTGCGCCAGATGCCTTGTGGATTGTCCTCCAGGTAGAATGCCTGATACGCGAGTCCCTGCGACCAATCGAAATTGATCAGGATCATGTTGTTATCAATATCGACATATACGCAAGACACACCGTTATCTGTAAAACTTGGGCGGCTGATCGGTGCCGGTACATTCATCTTGACAAACTGTCCGGGATTGGTTGGAGGCACCCAATACAAATCTGATTGTTGTTCATCCGTAGCGAGGATAAAATCAGCGCCTGCATTCGTCTCAATATCTTCTTCATACTCGCCGCCTTCTCCGCCGCCGATGCCTACGGTATTGAAAGCATTACGCACGGCATTGTGTTCTGTGCTGTTATTTCCATGGCGATCGATGGCTGCCTTTTCTGCTGCGAGGCGCATATCTACAAACTGAGATGATTTGACCAGGTAATCGCGAAGGGCTTTGTAATAAATCTGTTCTGCTTTTTCCCTGCCAATACTTGTAGCGAGTGTAAAAAATGCGCGGTTGGGAATGCCACTATTGACATGCACCCCTCCATTATCTCCCTGCGGAGTATTTGGCAGGTTGACATATTCGTTCATGTGCTTTGGTTGCCATCCGGGATCGCCAAAATTATTTCCTCCATTGTTGGGGTTGGAAAGGTCCCGAAGGGCACCGGAAGGAAATGCAGATGCCAGCACAACATCTTCTCCCATTTTCCAATCATCACGATCGATCAGGGCTCCGAAAACATCAGCATAAGATTCATTCAGTGCGCCTGACTGACCGACGTATTCAAGGTTGGCTGTATTCTGGATGACCCCGTGAGACATTTCATGCCCTGCTACATCTAGTCCGCGTGCCAGTTCCCTGAACGCGACATCTCCATTGCCATAAAACATAGCTGATCCGTTCCAGAAAGCATTGTCCAGGCCTCCGCCATTGTCATCAGCGACATTGATGATGGAGATGATATTGCCTCCGCTGCCATTGATGGAATTGCGTGTAAACGTGTTGAGGAAATACTCATAGGCTTTGCCGGCATTGTAGTGTGCACTGACTTCAATATTCTTCCAATTGTTATTATTGTTGGTGACATGCACCACTTCAAAGTTTTGATTCTGAGGAGAGGTATTTTGAGCATCAATCGTCCAGATCACGCCCACGGGTTCGTTGGGCATGACCGATTGCGTAGGTTTATACATCCCACCGCGGCTGGCATCGATCATAAAGAAACTGTTACCTACCTGGTAACCATTGACGGTTCTGTTTTGTCCCAATAAGTCCTGGTCCGTCGTCACTGTGGCGCCATCCATCACCGGAGGAGCGGCTGTCAGGTCAGCGTGTGCGTCTGAGGACTCGTGACGATGTGTGTTGCACTGGCCCGCAGCTTTATTAATTGCAGGATTGAACGTGCACAGTTCAGAATAAGATTCAATTATTTCAAAAGTTGATGCATCCACAAACAACTTCCAATGATCCAAGGCGTTTGGATGCATGTCGATTTCATATGCGAGGATGAGCTTACCATTCTTTGGATACCAGGTCAGGTTGCTTTGGTCTGCCGGATGTTCAAACCCAATGAGGTTTGACGGTTGCTGGAATACCACTTCCTGTTGATCCAGGTATTG
>CAZYHJ010000100.1:2960-11582 GCA_964646645.1 uncultured Saprospiraceae bacterium
CACGTTGTCAGAACCGACCGCACGGCGCGAGCCCTGGTGTACCGGGAGCAGGGAGTTTCTTTGGTAATTGTGCGGTCCATGCGTATCCGTTGAGGTCACGCAATTGTCCTCCGGCGATGTGGACGATCATATCCTGGCGGTGGATTGGAATGTCTCCTAGCGTTTGGCGAACGCGAATATGAGATACATTACGCTCGTCAGTTTCTTCATTGACGATTTCCCATCCCATCTCGACCGGAAGATCAGATTTAGATTTGGGTATCAGCGTGCTGAGCATGTTTGAAACAGATGACCTGCCCTGATAGAGCTGGTTGGGTTTCATATCGATCCAGAAACTACCCGTTTCTGTAATCCGAAACGATTCGATATCTGCGTGCACGGATGTTGTGGATGCAAGCGCTCCAGGTGCCCATTCGTTACCAAGACGAGCAGATGAATGCGTTGCCGGAGCATTGGCGATCTGCAGCGGTTTCGGTTCGACAAATGGCTTACCCGAAATTTGCTTCATGGGGGATTGTGCATTGATCGAAAAATGCACCAGGAGGAAAAGGACAAATGAAGTAAGGGCTCTCATGACTTGGGTTTTGTTGATGTATAAAGCAGGTGATAATAGTTCGTGAGCTTGGGATCAGGCTTAAAGCCGTTTCGTCCCCATGTGATTCGATGAACCGGTGTTTTGCGGGATTGATGCTGAATAAAATAATAGAGGTCTCCCGGTTCATAATATTGAAGGCTGTCCAATTGGAGCAGGTGGTATGAATGCATCATTTGGTTGACGAAGGCTTTGTCCCATCGATCGATGTAGGCATAACTGCTGTCTCTTGAGTCCCGCTTGAATACGCGGCCGTCATCGAGTAATGCGAAATAATTCAATCCGCCTGTAAAGCCACCTCCCTGACCAAAATGGATTTGTTCCCCGCGATAATCTGAAGGGAATTCCTTTGACGAAGAGCAGGAAAAGATCGTCAGGACTGTCGCAAACATCAGAAAAAGTGTGATTTTTGAAACCATTCGGGTCAGATTGGCGTTAAATATTCGTTAACTAAGGCCGAAAATAGGTATTTTACCCAATGGAAACGTGCCGAATGCCGTTATCTTTGAGCTAATTATGCAATAACTTAAAAAAACTTTATACAATGAAAAAAGTCCTTTTCTCGATGTTTCTCTTTTCTGCCCTGGCTCTTGGTGTTCAGGCGCAGAGTTCTTCCTGCAGCAAGTCATGTACGGCTAAGCCAGCAGGATCTACCTGTACCAGCAAATCAAGTGCGACGAGCGCAGATGCCAGCACAGCCGCTGCGGCTAAGTTGGCTTCCATGGATGCATCTATCGAGTCTAAAACTTGCCCAGTAAGTGGAACCGTAAGTTATGTTCGTAAGGAAACAGACAAGAAAGGCAATGTTAGCTACACGGATGTTAACTATGATGCAGCTACGAACACGTTCGTGAATGTATCACCAGTAAAGGGAAGCACCTCTGCTACCTGTGGACCTAAGAATACTTCTGCCAGCGGCAAGAGCTGCTGCACCAGCGGATCTGCTACCACAACCTCTGGTTCTAAGAGCCAGTCCTGCTGCGCTGGTAAGAGCAAGACTGCTTCTACCACTACTACTACAACTACTTCCGGAAGCACTGTGAAGACAGTGACACCAAGCAAAGGATAATCCTTCGGGATACGATGTAAAAAAGGGCCGTCACGGTGGTGACGGCCCTTTTTTTATGGCTTTAAGGCGCAGGCAATTTAAGCCCTAAATGTCCTCAATTGGGTTTGGGCAAGTGTTAATTCCGCGCTGGACAGTCCTCGGAGAAAGCTTCTATCTTTTTGATTGTCTTCTATTTAGACAAAATAATTGTAAATCTCCATGCATTAACATCCCGCGGGTTTCATTACTCAAATCCCTTTGTATCTTTGTCATCCATGGCCTGGCCATCAGCATGGTAACCAGAAAGTGAATGGTATGAACCAGGAATCACCTCAGCTACAGCCCCAATGGCACGATAATATTATGCAGACGGTGGGCAATACACCCATGGTGAAGTTGCATAATCTTTCCAAACTCGCAGGATGCCTCGTGCTCGGCAAACTGGAATCATTTAATCCCGGACTCAGTGCCAAAGACCGAATCGGTTTGGCAGTGATCGAAGCCGCTGAGCGAAAGGGATTGATCAAGCCGGGCGGAACCATTATCGAATCGACATCAGGAAACACCGGTTTTTCGGTGGCGATGGCTTGTATCGTTAAAGGATATAAATGCATCCTCACCACAACGGATAAGAGTGCCGAAGAAAAGATCGCGCAGATGAAAGCACTCGGTGCGGATGTGGTGGTGTGTCCCAATCACGTGCCTTCAGATGATCCGCTCTCCTACTATAGCCAGGCGGAGCGTTTAGCCAAGGAAATTCCAAATTCGTTTTACGTCAATCAATATTACAACCATACCAACGTAGAGGCTCACTATGCGAGCACAGGCCCTGAGGTATGGAAACAAACCGCCGGAAAGGTTACGCACTTCCTGGCCACATGCGGCACAGGAGGTACGATCTCCGGTTCAGGAAAATATCTGAAGGATCAAAACCCGGATGTCAAAGTGATCGCCGTCGATGCCGAAGGTTCGGTGTTGACAAAATTTCACCAGACCGGAATCCTGGATAAAAGTGAAATCCATTCCTATCAATTGGAGGGTGTTGGAAAAAACATCATTCCTTCCAATGTGGAGTTTGATACGATCGATCGCTTTATCAAGGTGGATGACCGCAGCAGTGCTTTCCGTGCCCGGCAATTGACCAAGAGTGAAGGCATCTTTGTCGGATACAGCAGCGGGGCAGTTATTGAAGCCCTGATGCGGATGCGCAGAGAGTTCAAACCAAATGATGTGGTCGTATTGCTCTTTGCGGATCATGGCAGTAAATACTTGAGTAAAATCTATAACAACGGCTGGATGCAGAAGCAAGGCTTTATCCGCAAGATCGCGGACTATGCGCCGAGCTACCAGATCCAACGCCGTCTCGAACGCGTCTTTAACAAATACATCAAAAACTATGGAAATATTTGAGAGAATACGTCATCAGCGCGGGCCTTTAGGTCAGTATGCTCACCTTGGAGAGGGTTACTATATGTTTCCCGAACTGCATGGTGAAGTCGGTTCCCGCATGGTGTTCAATGGAAAAGAGGTCATCGTATGGAGTATCAATAACTACCTCGGTCTGGCCAATCATCCTGAAGTCAGAAAGACGGATGCTGATGCCGCCAAGAAGTGGGGACTCGCCTACCCGATGGGTGCGCGCCTCATGACCGGTGAAACATCCCTGCATAAAGAACTGGAGCGCAGACTTGCCGCACACGTTTATAAACAAGCTGCCGCGGTAGTGAATTATGGTTATCCAGGTGTAGTGTCAGCGATTGATGCATTGCTCAGCCGTCGTGATGCGGTAGTGTATGACTCCGACAGTCATGGATGTATCATCGATGGTACTCGTCTCCATATCGGAGAACGTTTCTCCTTCAAGCACAATGACATCCACAGTGTCGAGCAAAACCTCGAACGCGCGAAGAAATATGCGGATGAAAAAGGCGGGGGTATCCTCGTGGTGACAGAAGGTGTATTCGGTATGCGCGGTGATCAGGGTATCCTAAAGGAAATCGCAGCCCTGAAGAAAAAATACAACTTCAGGTTTTTTGTAGATGACGCACACGGTTACGGAACACTCGGTGAAGGTGGTCGTGGTGCCGGTGTTGAACAGGGATGCCAGGATGACATTGACATCTACTTCTCTACGTTTGCCAAGTCATTTGCCTGTACCGGTGGATTCCTTGCCGGTGATGCGGATATCATTCAGTATCTCCAGTATGCGATGCGTTCGCAGATCCATGCCAAGAGCCTCCCGATGCCTATCGTCGAAGGCAACCTCAAGCGCCTGGAACTGATGATCAACCATCCGGAATACAAAGAACAACTTTGGCACATCGCTACTTCGCTCCAGAACGGACTGAAAGCAAGAGGATTTAATATCGGAGAGACCAATACTGTTGTAACTCCTGTATACCTCAACGGTACACCGTTTGAAGCTACGCAGCTGGTTCACGATATGCGGGAGAACTATGGAGTGTTTACATCTATGATTATGTATCCTGTGATTCCAAAGGGCATGATCCTGTTGCGTATGATCCCTACCGCTGTCCATACGGATGCCGATGTTGAGCAGACCTTGAATGCGTTTACGGCTGTTGCTGATAAACTGAAAGCTGGGGCGTATACGAATGAGGTATTGAATCCGGTGCTTGGGTGAGCTGGGAGCAGGGAGCTGGGAGCAGGGAGCAGGGAGCTGGGAGCTGGGAGCAGGGAGAAGTGAGAAGTGAGAAGTGAGATGCCAGATTTCAGATGCCAGATGCCAGACATCGATCGTCAGTCGTCAGTCGTCAGACGTGAGATGCTACATGCCAGACGTTGATCGTGAGTCGTCAGGCGTCAGTCGTGAGTAAAAAAATAAAAAGGCTTGTGAGGGATCACAGGCCTTTTTTCATTATCCAATTCTCAAACTAATTAATTGTCCAGCCTTACGATTCACGACTGACGTTTGACGATTGACAATTCACAACTCACAATTCACAATTCACAACTCACGACTGACGACTCACGTATGACGACTGACAATTCACTCCTCACAGCTCACCTTTCACTCTTCACTTCCCTATCTCTCCGTCTTCAATTAACGCATCTCTCAATCCCTCTTCCAGCGTGTACTTCGGTTTGAAATTGAGTTCACGGACCATTTTGGAATTGTCGACGCGCCAGTTGCGGGCGGTGATTTCTTTGATCTTATAAGGGCTGACGTGCAGGGGCTTTTTAAGGATGCGGGCGAGGACAAGTCTCACGTGGGCAATGCTCAACAGAAGACTTCTGGGAATCTTGATTTTACGCGGATGGAGGCCCATGTGTTTGGCCAGATATTCATTGACGAGGGAGGGATCGTAATCATTGCCATCTGAAACGACATAAATCTGGCGATGGACATTCATATCAATTGCATCCCATAGCGCACGGGCGAGGTCCTTGACATACACGAAACTGACCAACTGTCCCTTGGGGCCCACGCGCACAGCAAATCCCTTCTTCACGGCATTGAGAATGACGTGGATAAACTTGGTGTCTCTTGGACCATAGACTGATGTGGGTCGGAAAATAATCCAATCCAGATCCTTGTAAGCCATGATGCGTTTTTCCGCCTCAAACTTGCTGATCCCATAAGGCGTAAACGGTTTGGGGGTAGATGCTTCATTGATGGGTTCCATGGTCACCGGATCTCCAGGGCCCATAGCCTGCAGACTGCTGATAAAGACAAACTTCTTGAAATCAGGCTGAGTATCCAGTAACGTTTTGATGAAGTAATCCGTAAATTCTACGTTCCCCTGATGAAACTCTTCAATTTTCTCAGGTCTGGTGACGCCCGCACAATGGATGACATATTCGAATCCCCCGGTTTCCTTTGCAAAATTGATCAGCCTTTTCCGGAGAAGTTCCCGCTCCGAGAATTCAAGGAAGAACCCTTTGGTGGCATCTTCAAGCAAGGCTTCTTCAGTTTCGTTGCGAAAGCCGCCATAAACTTCATATCCCCTGCTCAAGCCTTCTGCTTGTAAAAACCGGCCGATGAATCCTCCAGCTCCAGTGACGAGCACGCGTTTTTTGTCCATAGCCGGCAAAGATAGTGGTTATGTAGGGGCGTAGCATGCTACGCCCCTACATAACCACTATCTAGTTGCATGCAACGCCCCTACATATCCCCTATATATTACCTTTGTATTCTATGGACATCAACACATTTCGTGCAGCCATTACAGAAGGAATTCCGGCTGCACTGCCTGCGTATACGGGAAGAGAAACAAAAATCCAGCACGCTCCGGTGCGGAGTATCAGCGGCCTGAGCATTGAGGAAAGGCGTCTGGCGCTGGCCAATGCCCTGAGGTATTTTCCTGAAGACCTGCATGCACAACTGGCACCTGAATTTGCGGAGGAACTGATCCACTACGGACGGATCTATATGTATCGGTACCGGCCTACCTATGCCATGCATGCAAGGCCCATTGATCACTATCCGGCGAAAAGCAAACAAGCGGCGGCGATCATGCTGATGATCCAGAATAACCTGGACCCGCTCATCGCCAAGTATCCTCATGAATTGATCACGTATGGTGGAAATGGTGCGGTGTTTCAAAACTGGGCCCAATACCGGCTGGTGATGAAATACCTGAGTGAGATGACCGATGAACAAACCCTGGTCCTGTACTCAGGTCATCCATTGGGTTTGTTTCCATCACATCCAAAGGCTCCACGCGTCGTGGTGACCAATGGAATGATGATTCCCAATTACAGTTCGCGGGAAGAGTGGAACAAATACAACGCATTAGGAGTCACACAGTATGGCCAGATGACTGCGGGATCCTTTATGTACATCGGACCTCAAGGTATCGTTCACGGCACTACGATCACCCTGCTTAACGCAGGCCGATTGAAAGGATTGGGATCAGCAGATCTCAAAGGAATAACCTTTGTGACCTCCGGACTTGGCGGCATGTCTGGCGCACAAGCTAAAGCGATGATCGTGACCGGCGCTACAGGTATCATTGCTGAAGTAGATAAGGATGCGATTCAACAGCGGCTCGCGGATCACTATATCCGGCAGGAAGATGTGTATCATGACATAGATCACATGCTGGATGATTTTCTAAAGGCCAAAGAAGCCCGGCAGCCAAGATGTTTTGTGTACCATGGCAATATTGTTGATCTCTGGGAACGATTAGTGACACGGCATATTCATATTGATCTTGGCTCGGATCAGACCTCTTGTCACAACATCGACCAGATGGGGTATTGTCCTGTGGAATACACTTTTGAAGAGGCTAAATCGCTACTGGATGAAGACAAAGGTGGATTTGATCATGCCATCCGGAATTCGTTGCGTCGCCATGTAGATGCGATCAATATCATGTGCAGCCGGGGGATGTATTTCTGGGATTATGGCAATGCGTTTTTATTTGAAGCCGCCAGAGCAGGGGCTGAGATAACGGATCTGCATAAGCCATCCGGCTTTAAATATCCTTCCTATGTGGAAGACATTATGGGGCCACTTTGTTTTGACTATGGATTCGGTCCTTTCCGGTGGGTGTGCACTTCCGGTGATGCGGAAGACCTTGCGACCACGGATCAACTCGCGGCTGCGACTATCCGTGACCTACTGAATACATGTCCTGAAGACATCCGTAGTCAATGGAAAGACAACCTGCATTGGATTGAAACGGCGGGAACGAATATTCCTGCTGTGGGAAGTAAAGCCAGAATCCTGTATGCGGATGCTACAGGTCGCATTGAAATTGCCAAACGATTCAATGAGGCCATCCGGACCGGCCAACTCAAAGCACCTGTGGTATTGGGACGAGATCATCACGATGTCAGTGGCACAGATAGTCCGTGGCGTGAGACATCCAATATCTATGATGGTTCGAAGTTTACAGCGGATATGGCTGTGCATAATGTCATTGGAGATGCCATGCGCGGTGCCACCTGGGTTAGCCTGCATAATGGTGGTGGTACAGGTTGGGGTGAAGCCATGAATGGCGGATTTGGCTTGGTGCTTGATGGCAGTGAAGCCAGTGATCAGGCTTTACAGTCAATGTTGCATTGGGATGTGAACAATGGCATAGCTCGCAGAGCGTGGGCGAGAAATCCGCATGCTGTGTTTACTGCCCGTGAAGCGATGAAAAGTGAAACCCGGCTGGACATCACCCTACCCCATATAGCGGATGAGAAATTATTGAAAAAATTCTTTGAGGTTTGATCCTGCCATGACGCTCACCTATCCGCTTGAATTAAAAATCAACCTGTCACTTGATAAGGTCACCCGGATGTATACCAACCGGGACCTATACCCGAAATGGCAGCCGGGCCTGATCAGCATGGAAGCAGCTGGTACCGATCCATATCCGAAGTATAAACTTCGCTTTGCCTTCGGGCGCAGGCGAATGGATATGGATGAAACCGTATTTGTAAATGCATTGCCTGGACAATACCATGTGGAATACAAAATGAAAGGGGTTGTCAACCGGATGGAACATTCCTTTTCCGCAACAGCAGATGGCCAAACGCTTTGGCACTGTAAGGCGGAATTCAAATTCTCAGGCCTTAAAAAACTGGTCGCGATGTTCATAAAGGATGGGTTCAGGCAGCAGACCCTGGTCATCATGAACAACTTCAAACGCTATGCGGAGGCGCATCGCGAATAACAAATGGTGTCGTAGAGACAAGGCATGCCTTGTCTCTACGACACCATTTATCCGCCGACGGCGATTTGTTAATTTCGATTAACTAATGGTTAACAGGCTATTATGACGGGTACCCTACCCGTGCATGAGGATACTCCCTACTTTTGGTCTTGATATTCTGATTCAAATCACCTTTTCAATTTTTGACCTGATATGAAACATTTACTTGGCATTTTCGCCCTCGTGCTGATGGCTTCTTTCCAACTGGCTGCCCAGGCTACTACTGAGCCTGCTGTAAATCCTGATTCCAAAGCCAAATTCACCCTCGAATCTGATGTGGTGGATTATGGGACCATCGATCAGGGTGGCGA